>DASRPA010000188.1:0-18674 GCA_035646635.1 Actinomycetota bacterium
CGGCGCCACACGGCGCCCCAGCAAGAACTGAGACGTGGAAGTGCCAAGGGTGCGGGGCCACCAATCGGGCGGGCGCGCAATGGTGCGGACAATGCTTCGCCGCTTTCACCCCCACTCCCATCCCCGCCGCCGAGCCCGTGCGCAAGACTGCGCCCACTTCCGGCGAAGCACCTCCAGTAACCGAGGAGGCCGAACCCGTGCGCGAGGCCGCTCCCACCTCGCTCGAAGAAGCACTGCTGCTCCTGGCCAAGAGGTCGGGGAGCGCCGCTGCGACCCCGGCACCTCGGCGACAGACCCCGCCCCCACCAGGGTTCGAGGCTGCGGCCGACCCCGCACCGGGCGCCGCAGCTCCACTTGTTTCATCACCGGCCGCCGAGGCGCTCGATCAGGGAGCAGCCGACGTCGGCCCCAGAGTGACCGAGGCCGACGCCGGGTCGTTCAGCGTCCGGTCCGGGGAAGTCACCTGGGCCTGCAAATGGTGTGAGGCAAGAAACCCCCTTGCCGAGCAGAGCTGCTCCGTCTGCGGAGCCGGCTTCGGCGAGGTCCTCAAGGAGGAGAAGCCTCAGGTAGCCCGCGACCCGGGAGTGGTTGCCTTGCTGTCGTTGTTCCTTCCCGGAGCGGGGCACGCCTATATGGGCCAGTGGGGCCAGGGAGTGGCGCGTGCCGTCGTCAGCATCTGGGCGGTGCTCGTCTGCTTCTTCGCCGGCGTCCAGGGCGGGAAGGGGATGCTGCTGGCGATCGCCTTCGGCGTCATCGCCTTCTCTCTGTGGGTGATCTCCGCCCACGACGCCTTCCGCGAGGCGTCGGGCTCGCCGGGCCTCGCCCTGATCAAGAGCCAGCACTTTCTCTATCTGGTCTTGGGGCTGCTGGGGCTGCAAATCTCCATGGTCTTCATCGTGGCGCTCAGCTCTAGCTGACCGAAGCAATCCGCACCGCGTCGACCATTCCCTCGGGACCGGCGACGAACCACGAGCCGCCCCTATAGGCGGCGCCGACACCGCCCCCATCGTCCAACGCGAGAAGGCCCGCGGCGGCATCTCCTCGACGCTCTCCGAGCATCGCGATGACGGATTCGCACGCTTGTTGCGGAGCGACCCCGTTCTCGATCAAGTGGCCCGCTCGCAGGCTCGCGAGCGTCTCGATGAACAGTTCGCCGACCCCGGTCCCGGTGACCGCTGCCTTCCGTGACGCGTAGAAGCCGGCGCCGAACAGGGGGGAATCGCCGACTCTCCCGGGCATCTGACCGGTAACACCTCCGGTCGAGCTCCCCGCGCACAGGCGGCCGCCGTCGTCGAGAGCGACCGCTCCCACGGTGTCCACCTGATCGGCCCCCCCAAAGCTCTGACCGCCGCCGGGCCCCCCCGAGGTCGCAGCCCGCCACGATCGTTGCTCTGGAGTCGTGTCCTCTAGTGGTTCGAGCCCTATCTCGGCGGCAAACCGAGTTGCCCCCGGCCCCGCCATCAAGACGTGCTGGGTGCGCTCGAGGACCGCGCGCGCCAGTCGGATGGGATTGCGCACCGCGACCCCGGCAACCGCTCCGAGGGCACCGGTGGATCCATCCGCGATCCCGGCATCGAGCTCGAGCTCGCCGGCCACGTTGAGGACTGCGCCGTAGCCCGCGTTCAGCTCGGGGTCGTCCTCCAGCTTGCAGATCGCGGCCTCCACGGCCCCCACAGCGCTCGACGACTCTCGTGCCGCGTCGACCGCGAAGGTCAGGTCGCGCGCCGGCCGGGTCCTCCCCGAGACTCCACCATGGACGTATAGGCGCATGATCTGATCCTCTGTGGCTTCGCCGCCGGCGTCAACGATCTTGAGTGGGGCGACCCGGTACCATCCTCGGGTGGCGATCTATGTCGTGTCCGATCTTCACGGAGCAGACGACGCGCTCGTGAAGGCGGTGCCGGAGGGCGCCATCCTGCTCCTCTTGGGAGACCTCATCAACTTCATCGACTACACCTCGATGAGCGGGATCCTCACCGAGGTCTTTTCTGTCGAGACCGTTTCCGAGGTCGTCCGCCTGCGCACGGCCGGCGATGTACTCGAGGCCCGGCGAGTCATGGAGGCTCGCTCCGAGGGCAGGGAGCATGAGGTGCGAGCGGAGATCGGATCGCTCGTTCGTACCGAGTACGACCGGGTGTTCGGGGCCCTGCCCGAGCCCACCTATCTCATCCTCGGCAACGTCGACAACCCGAAGACCGCTCACTCGCTTTGTGAGGCCACCCCGGCCGTGATGTGGGCCGACGGCCGCGTCTTCGAGCTCGACGGCGAGCGCTTCGGCTTCGTGGGGGGAGCGCTGCCCACCCCGCTGCACGTGGCCGGCGAGATCTCGGTCGAGGAGATGAGGGTCAAGGTGGAGTCGCTGGGGGAGGCCGATGTGCTCTGCTCCCACATACCTCCGGCGGTGCCGGAGCTGTGTTACGACACCAGAGCCAAGAGGGTCGAGCGGGGCAGCGACGCGCTGTTGGCCTACATCGAGGAGGTGCAACCGCGCCGCCACTACTTCGGTCACGTGCACCAGCCGCTTCTGTCCTCGATGCACATAGGGCGCACGCTGTGCCTGAACGTGGGCTACTTCAGGAGGACCCGCCGGGCCTTCGCCCACCGCCCCGGCGACGACTGAGGGGCGGGCGGAGGGGAGTCCAGGCAAGCCTCATGGCGACCGACTTTCTCCACCTCAGCAGCGCCCCACCGCTCGAATAGAGGAAAAAGTGGCCGCACCGGCCCTATCCTGTTTGGGTGGGACTCAGACGCACGGCCATCGGAATCGACGTGGGCGGGACCGGCACCAAGGCCGCCCTGGTTCACGACTCGGGCGAGATCGTGGGGCGCGTCGAGCGACCGACGGTGTTCTCGGGCGGCACCAAGGGAGCGATCGCCGTGGCCGAGGACCTGATGGTCAAGGCGGTCGAGCTTGGCCTGGAGGTCGAAGCCGTCGGCATCGGCGCGGCCGGCTTCATCGACGCCGCCAGCGGAACCGTGACCTTCGCGCCGAACTTCACCTACGACGACCCGCACATCGCGCAGGCGGTGCGTACGCACACGGGTCTTCCCACCCTGGTAGACAACGACGCCAACGCCGCCTGCTGGGGAGAGCGCGCTCACGGCTCGGCACGGGGATCGGACCATGTCGCATACCTCGGGATGGGCACCGGTATCGGCTCGGGATTCATCGAAGCGGGCCGGCTAGTGCGCGGGTTGACCGGAGCGGGGGCGGAGATGGGCCATACCGTGATCGAGGCCTTCGGCCCCCCTTGCAAGTGCGGGCTCCGAGGCTGCCTCGAACAGTACGCGTCGGGCCAGGCGATCGCGCGTATGGCGAGAGAGGCGCTGGCCGAGGATCCGGCAAGCTCGATCCTCGAATATGCCGCCTCCATCGCCGAGGTGACGGCGGCCGATGTGTCCCGTGCCGCTCATGAATACGATGAGACCGCATGCGCCGTGCTGCGGCGGGCCGGCCGTGCGTTGGCGATCGGGCTGTCCAACATCGCCAACATCTTCGACCCCGAGGTCATCGTTCTGGGCGGGGGAGTGGTGCGGGCGGGGGAGCCCTTCTTGGGCCCGGCCCGCGACGAGATCGCCCGCATGACCCAGGCGCAGCGAAGAAGGCCGCTGCGCATAGTGATCGCCGCCCTGGGGGGAGACGCGGGCATCATCGGGGCTGCAGCGTTGGCCCTCGCCGAGGCGCCGGGTATATCGGAGGAGTGATGACCAATTCCAGCAACGGAGAAGGGGGCCGGAGAGACATGATCGAGCGACGGGACCGGATCGTGAGGCAGACGACGTTGAAGGAATACGCGCTGATCGCGCCGCGCTTGGTCAAGCTGATGGTGCGCCTGATGAGGGACCCTCGCGTCCCTCCCCGCAGCAAGGCCGTGCTGGTCTTGGTGGCCGGCTACCTCGCTTCGCCCATCGATGTCATACCCGACATGATCCCGGGAGTGGGGCAGCTCGACGATCTCGTGATCGCGGCGTTCGCCCTCGATTACATGATCAACCAGGTCCCGGTCGAAATTCTCAAAGAGCACTGGGACGGCGACGAAGACGTGCTCGAGCTCATCCGCAACATCGCCGAGATCGCCGGCTCTCTCGTGCCGCGCTGGCTCAAGCGGCTGCTGCCAGGTTGATGAAGGCGCCCTCTTGAGGGGCGCCGAGTCGGTCGTGGCCCTGGTCCTGCTGGAGTGGGGCGCCGGGCTGCTGGCGGCCGCGGCCTGGACGCAGTCGTGGTCGATCGTGCGGCGCGGCCACTTTCGCGTCGTGGCGTGGACCGGCGTGCTCCTGGCGGTGTTGGCGGGACTCGCCCTGCGAGCGACCGGAGAAGCCGGCCTGCTGATGGCCACGTTCGTTGCGGTCGCTGCGGTTTACCTGGCGGGCCAGTACGTGCGGGCCGAGCAGGCCGGCGTGGTGGCCGGCTACGCAGGCGGGGCGCTCGGAGTCGCGGCCCTGGCTTTTCTTGCGGCCCTGGTTCCTTCGTGGCCGTGGTTGCAGGCAATAGCGGGGCTCGTCTCCGGCGCTCTCCTGCTGGGCGCGGTGACGAACGGCATGCTGCTGGGCCACTGGTACCTGAACCAGCCGGGGCTCAAGACCTGGGCACTGGCCCGGCTCACCACGCTGTCCCTGGTAGGAGTCGCAGCGAGCGGAGTCGCGGGAGTGGCTGGAGGCGGCTTGTTGGGAGGCGCCTCCACAGAGGGTGCGGCCTTCTCCTTTCCCGGTTCGGGGTCGTTGTCGACAGCTTTCTTTGTGATCTGGCTGAGCCTGGTGGCCTTTACCGGAGCAGTCGTGTGGATGGCCAAAAGGTGTGTCGAGATCCGCTCGATCCAGTCCGCCACCGGCCTTTACTACGTCGCCATCCTCACAGCCGGCGTGTCGGAGTTCCTGGTGCGATACCTCATGCTCAGTGCATGAGCGAGCTCAAGCTGGGCGTGACGCTTCCCCAATTCACCGAAGAGCCCGCCCAGGTCGTGGACGCCGCCCTGAGGGCCGAGGCGCTCGGGCTCGACTCGGCGTGGGTCTTCGATCATCTCTGGCCTCTGAGTGGAGGAAAGGAGCGTCCCGCCCTGGAAGCGTGGACGACGCTCGCCTATCTCGCCGCCGCGACCAGCCGCATCGACCTGGGCACCCTGGTCACCCGCTCGACAATCAGACAACCGGCGGTGCTGGCCAAGATGGCGGCCACGGTCGCCGAGATCGCTCCCGGCCGGCTGACCGTCGCGCTCGGTTCCGGCGACGAGCAGAGCAGGGACGAGAACGAGGCTTTCGGCGTGCCCTATTTCGCCGGCAGGCGACGGGTCGCCCAGCTGGTGAGCTGCGCCGAAGTGCTCCACGCGGCTTGGCATCATCCGCCGGTGACTCAACATGACGACTTCGTCGCAATACAAGATCTCGCCATGCTGCCGCGGCCCCCGGCTCCCCCGCGGCTGTGGCTGGCAGGTCGCTCCGAAGGAATCATCCAAGCCGCCGGCCGCCTCGCGGACGGTTGGAACGGCTGGGGCGGCGCCGCCGAAAACCTCGTCCACGACGCCGAGCGAGTACGCGCGGCGGCTGCCGGGCGAGCGGTGGAGATCACCTGGGCGGGCCTCGTGATCCTGGGCTCGGACGAGGCGGAGGCACAGCGCAAGCTGGCCTCGAGGGACCCGAGCTCATACATCTGGGGGGATCCCGCCACCGTCGCAGAAGCGCTCGCCGAGCGCCATCGCGCGGGCGCCACCCACCTGGTGATCACGTTCCCCAACGCCCGCGACCCCTCGGTCTACGCGCTCCTGGCGGAGGGCGTCCGTCCCCTGCTCCCCTGAAAGTCCTGTCATAGATACCCCCCTGGGGTATAGTGAAGACATTGCCACCACAACCTCGCCGGTACGGCGAATCGAGTTCCAGGTCACCGGCATGCACTGCGCATCGTGCGCCCAGCGGGTGCAGAAGACCCTGGGCGAGGCCGACGTCCTCGTCGCCGGGGTCAACCTGGCGCTCGAGCGAGCGACGGTGGAGGCAGAGCCCGAGGTCCACGAGCGAGCGCTCGTCTTCGCGTTTTGAGCGCCTCTCGGTGCGGTTTTCCGCGCTCTGAGGTCCACAAAACCGCCGACGGCCTCACAGACTGACGAGGAGGTAATCCAGATGAGTCCGATTCGGGGGTTGGTGTTCGACTTCGACGGGCTCTTGGTCGACACGGAGAGCCCTGCCTATGCGTCGTGGCAGGAGATCTACTCCGAGCACGGCCATGAGCTGACGATCGCGGCGTGGGCCGATGCGATCGGCACGATAGACGGCTTCGACCCCGTGGCCCACCTCGAGGAGCTGCTTGGAGCTCGGCTCGACGGCGATGCCCTGCGCGCCCGGAGGTTGCCGCGCCATCTGGAGCTCACCGACGCCGAGTCCGTGCGCCCGGGCGTCCAGGCATACCTCGAAGAGGCCCAGGCTCTCGGACTCGCAGTCGCAATCGCCTCGAGCAACGCGGGCGAGTGGGTGCACTCCCACCTCGAGCGCCTCGGGCTCTCGCAGGGCTGGGCGGCGATCGAGTGCGCCGACGGCGACGCGAGTGTGGCCAAGCCTGAGCCGCATCTCTATGAGGCCGTGCTGAGCAAGCTCGGGATCACCGGTGCGGAGGCGATCGCCCTGGAGGACTCGCCCAACGGCATCGCTGCGGCCAAGGCGGCGGGCATGTTCTGCGTCGCGGTCCCAAACCCGGTAACCGTGAACCTGCGCTTGTTCGGAGCGGACGTCGTCCTGCCCTCGCTCGAAGTCATGCCGCTGTCGGACCTCATCGAGTACGCCCAGCGCTGAGCCCGCACCGTTGACCCACCGCCTCGGGCGCGGTGACAAGAGCGGACCGCGGACATCTGCCCACAGAAAACCGTGGGCAAACGCGGACCGTGGACATCTGCCACCCACCGGGGGCCGCGGTCGAGTCCCCGTCTTAGAGTTCAGGCATGTCCGACCGCTTCTACCTCGACGCTCCGAGCCTCGTCTACCGGGCGTTCTTCTCATGGCCGACCACGATCACCGATCCCACGGGGCGCCCGGTGAACGCGGTACGAGGCTTCATGGAGATGGTGACCCGTATAGTCGTCGACCACCACCCCGATGACATCGTGGCGGTCTTCGACGCCGAGTGGCGCCCGGCCTTCCGGGTCGAGGCCTATGCCGGCTACAAGGCAGAACGGCCCGATGACCCTGCCGAGCTGCCCGTCCAGTTCGACGTGCTCGCAGTGGTCCTCGACGCCGCCGGCATCTGCTGCATCGAAGCGCCCGAGTTGGAGGCGGACGACGCCATCGCCACCCTCATCGAGGACAAGGAGGCCGCGGAGATGGCGGCCATTGTGACCGGAGATCGCGACCTCCTCCCGCTGGTGCGCGACCCGGACGTTCGGCTGCTGTTTCCGCTCCGGGGGGTAAGAGACGTGATCGTCTTCGACGAGGCCGCCGTCGAGGCGAAGTACGGCGTCCCCCCGCGCCTCTATGCAGACTTTGCAACGCTGAGAGGCGATCCCTCCGACGGACTCCCCGGGGTGCCGGGGATTGGGCCCGTGCGAGCGGCAAAGCTGTTGTCGGAGCACGGCTCGGTGGCCGGGATCATCGCGAACCTCGAGGAGCTGCCCCCCAAACAGAAGGCGGCGTTTGAAGAGGCGCTCGACTACCTCCTGGCGGCGCGCGGCGTCGTCGAGCTGGTCAGAGATGCTCGTCTCACAGCCACCGAACCCCACCCCCCGGAGCTCGAGAGGCTCGAGGTTCTCGCGACACAGCACAACCTCGGCAGCTCGGCCGTGCGCCTCGCCCAGGCGCTGGCCGGCGAGCGCTGAGGAGCTCCGATCACACGCGTTCTGCTGGTGCGTCACGGTGCCACCGATTGGAACACCGCCCGTCTCGCCCAAGGCCAGGCCGACATCCCCCTCAATCGCAAGGGGCGGCGGCAGGCTCAGGAGGCGGCCACCGCGCTCTCCTCCTCTGACATCGACGCCGTCTACGCCAGCGATCTGCAGCGCGCCATTGACACGGCCCGGCCCATCGCCGCCCTGCACGGTCTGGAGGTCGTGGCCGACCCCGCGTTCAGAGAGATCGATCAGGGCGACTGGGAGGGCGTCCATATCGACGAGATCCGCCGCCGCTGGCCCGAGCTGTGGGGGCCTGCCCGCCACGTCAACAGGCGCCCGGGGGGCGAGTCTCCCGAGGAGGTCACCGAGCGGGCGCTCGCGGGGCTGCGACGGGTGCTCGAGGCTCATCCCTCGGGGACTGTCGCGATCGTCGGCCACGGGGGCACGATCAGGTGGCTGGTGGCCGCGGCGAAGGGCTATGGCGTGGCGGGCTCGCAGCGGCTGCGGGGTCTGTCGAACGGCGGCGTCATCGCGGTGGAGGCGGAGCAGGATGGCGATGACAACATAAGGTTCGGAAGGGTGGAGCGGCTCGACGGGGCCAGTCCCGACCTCGACGACCCCAACCAGTAGCCAACTGCAGCCCGTCCCACCGACCGACGGGTACTCAAACGCGCGCAGAGCGCTACGAGGTACCGATTCCGTACACACAGGCGCGCCACGCGCGATCCACTACCGAGCCGGGCGGGCGGGTACGGATGGTGCCAGCGGCCTCTGCCCCCGCTGAGCGGCTGCTAGGTTGCAAAACATGCAGTTCCGGCGCATCTCGAGGTTCCCGCCCTACGTCTTCTCCATCGTCAACGACCTGAAGATGGCCGCCCGGCGGGCGGGCGAGGACATCATCGACCTCGGCATGGGCAACCCCGACATCCCCACCCCCGAGCCGGTGGTGGAGAAGCTCAAGGAGGCGGTCGACAACCCGCGCAACCACCGCTACTCGGCCTCCAAGGGCATCCCCAAGCTGAGAGCGGCGATCGCGGACCTCTACGAGCGTTCGTGGGGTGTCGAGATCGATCCCGACACCGAGGCGGTCGCCACGATCGGCGCCAAGGAGGGGCTGTCACACCTGGCCTGGGCGCTGTGCGAGCCGGGTGACTCGGTCCTGGTGCCGGAGCCGACCTATCCCATTCACACCTACGCGATGATCCTCTCGGGCGCCCATATCACCGCGGTCCCCCTGGCACTGGAGTCGGATTTCTTCGCAGACCTCGTGGCCGCCTACGAGCGCTCGGAGCCCAAGCCGCGCGTGGTCCTGTGCTCGTTCCCCCACAACCCCACGACCGCGGTCGTCGACCTCGCCTTCTTCGAGCAGCTGGTGGACTTCGCACGCAGCCGTGACATGGTGATCGTCCACGACCTCGCCTACGCCGACCTCGTCTTCGACGCCGACCACGCGCCCTCGCTGCTGCAGGTGCCCGGCGCCAAGGACGTGGGGGTCGAGTTCTTCTCGATGTCGAAGTCCTACTCGATGGCGGGCTGGCGCCTCGCTTTCTGCGTGGGCAACCCGGCCATCGTGCAGGCGCTCACCAAGCTCAAGTCCTATCTCGACTACGGCGTTTTTCAGCCCATCCAGATCGCCGGGATCATCGCCCTCAACGAGTGCCAGACGGTCCCCAAGGAGATCCGGGAGATCTACCGCAGCCGGCGGGACGCACTATGCGACGGCCTCCAGCGCATTGGCTGGGACATGCCGACGCCGCCGGCGACGATGTTCGCGTGGGCGCCGATCCCGGAGCAGTTCGCCCATCTCGGCTCGCTCGAGTTCTCCAAGTTCCTGCTGCGAGAGGGCAAGGTGGCGGTGTCGCCGGGTATCGGCTTCGGACCCTCTGGGGACGGTTTCGTGCGCTTTGCCCTGGTGGAGAACGAGCAACGGATCCGCCAAGCAGTCAGGGGCATGAGGGCCGCGCTGGCCCAGGACCCTCCCGCAGCCTAGTCCCGGAGCCGGGCGGCCCGGGGCCGTCGGACACATCGAACTTTGGCCCAAGAACGACCTATACGGGCGGTTTCGGGCCAAAGTTGCCTTGGCTTGTGGATTGTGGAGCCGCCTGAATGATCAGAGCCAGAGAACTGAGCATCGTCTCAATAGGCGCCATCTCCCTTCCCACCGAAGTCGTCGGCCCTCGGCTCGTGCGGTGCAGGTGGGTGCGTTGGACACGACGCCCGTGACGGGGGCTGAACACAGCTTAGGGAGAGGGTGTGACAGGAAACAACCCTGCGAGCGGGTTAGGGGCCGGGCTAACCCAAGACCCTCCGGTTGCCTAGATCGGGTGGGCCCCGGGGCCGGGCGTCGCGGGCCGGGCGCTCATCGAGCTTTGGTACAGAATGCGCCTATAGCCGGCGTCGGGCCAAAGTTGCCTTGGCGGTCGACTTGACGGGCTAGGTGGGGGCCGTCCTCGGTTGCGGCAGCACCAGCAAGAAGGCGATGAGCAAGCCCACCAGGGCGCTCAACACGATCGCCCCGGTCCACAGCTCGGCCGGCCAGCCGATCCCATAACCCACCGCCAGAACCCCGAAATGGGAGGTCCACAGCAGGGCCGGGAGCAGGGCCCCGGCGGCGCACAGGGCCGCAGGCCGGTCGGGTGCCGGCCGCAGCCGCGCCCAGCGCCACGTCCGAGTGCAGACCTCCTATGAAGGCGCCCAGCAACGGTGCGGAGGGCTGAAACTCCCGCATGGCGACGAGCCCGAACGCCACCGTGGTGAAGATCAGCGTGGCGGAGCCGAACGGGAGCCGGAAGCGCAGCAGCGCGATCAGGAGTGGGGTGACGAGGATCACCGTCGACAGCAGAAAGCTCGCAACGCCGAGGCTGATGTTCACGTCGGCAAAGCCAAGCTCGGCGGGGGCACGCTTCGCCCACTCGACGAACGAGGTCGTGGGAGTGAGGTCGGTGAACGGCGACAGATAGAGGAAGAAGAAGGCGATCCCGGCGGTGGTCAAGGTCAGCGAGCCGAGTATGGGCGCAAACGAGCTCGGCTGTCCGTCCACGCGCCATAGCGCCCGCAGCGGGCTCGTGCCGATCAACAGGCCGCCCGTGAACAGGGCGATATGGGAGGGGCTAAGCAGGGCGTCGATGCCAACCTCGATACCGAAGACCGTGTGCCACAGCATGTCGGCGACGCCTCCGAGGCCGAACAGCAGGATGCCGAAGAAACCGACCAGGTAGCCCGCCGGCACGGCGTCGGGGGCGAAGCGAGCGAAGGAGCGCGGCCGGGGCTGGAAGCAAAGGGTTTGGTAGACGATCCAGCCGGCAGTCGCCAGAAACCCGGAATAGAAGACTGCATGCCAGGGCGTGAAGAAGGTCTCGAGGCTTGTGAGGTTGATATGGGCCCAGCCATCGATGAAGATGCCCGCCGTCATCCACGCCGCCAGGAGCACTGTTATCAGGTGGTCCCGGGAGGAAAGCTGCGGACGCGCCGCGACCTCTCTTGGCATCGCTTGGGCGCGCTGCGTAGCTACAATGGCCATAGCCCCGATTCTAGAACTGTTCGGTGTTGTGTGCGCCGAGGATCCCGTGCATGCAGAAGGCGACCGCCTCTTCGGCGAGCTGGGGGCGGCGGAAGGATGCCTCTGACTCGGTGAAGTAGACCTCGACGAAGTGGAAGATCGCACCGAGGATCCCGTGCGCCATGAGGGCAGGGTCTCCGGGCGGAATCGAGCCGGCCTCCATCCCCTCCCTTATATGCACTGCGGTGTCGGCCGCGATGACCTGCTGGCCACGTTGCACGAAGGAGGAGAACTCCTCGTAGCGAGCCGCGGTACGGATGAGAGCGAGAAAGCCGGGGTCGGCGCGAAAGAACTCGATCGATGCTCTGATGCCGTACTCGATACGCTCGCAGGGGTCGGAAAGTCCGCGGATCGCCAGCTGCTGGGAGCGACGCAGGGCGCGCAAAGAGCCTTGCAAGAGCTCGACGAACAGCACCTCCTTGGACTCGAAATACCAGTAGAAGACTCCCTTGCCGACGCCGAGCGCGTCGCAGACATCTGCGATCGTGGTGCGGTGGTAGCCCTGGTCGGCGAACAGCCGGTAAGCGACCTCGAGTAGCTGGACCCGGCGGCGGGTCCCCCTCTTGGTGAGCTTCCTGGTCGCCATTGTGCTCCTTGGTCGGTTGTTAGAGTCCCGGCACTATGAGCCCATCCTTCGCTTCCCGCAGACGCGTCCTCATCATGGGCGCTGCAGGCCGTGATTTCCACAACTTCAACGTCGCCTACCGCGACTACGAGGGGGCCGAGGTGGTGGCGTTCACCGCAGCGCAGATCCCCGGTATCGAGGGCAGGCTATACCCCTCGGAACTCGCCGGGCCGCTTTATCCCGGCGGCATCCGCATCCACCCGGAGGACGAGCTCGAGGCGCTCATCGCATCGCACGGCGTCGACGAGGTCGTGTTCTCCTACTCGGACGTCTCTCACGAGACCGTCATGCACCAGGCCTCACGCGTTCTGGCGGCGGGACCGGACTTCACGCTGCTCGGCCCTTCACGCACAGCCCTCAGGGCCAGCGTCCCAATTGTGGCCGTGTGCGCGGTGCGGACCGGATCCGGCAAGTCGCAAACCACCAGGGCCGTGGCACGCATCCTCAGAGGGTGGGGCCGCCGGGTAGCGATAGTCCGGCACCCCATGCCCTATGGGGATTTGGCCCGCCAGGCGGTGCAGCGCTTCGAGAGCTTCGATGATCTCGCTGCCGCCGACTGCACCATCGAGGAGAGGGAGGAGTACGAGCCCCATCTCAAGGCCGGCTCGGTGGTCTACGCGGGGATCGACTATGGCGCCATCCTGGAGCGAGCGCAGCAGGAGGCTGAGGTGATCCTGTGGGACGGCGGCAACAACGACCTCCCCTTCTACGTTCCGGATGTCCACATCACGGTCGCGGACCCGTTGCGAGTGGGCCACGAGACGCGCTATCACCCGGGCGAGGCCAACCTCCGGAGCGCCCATGTCGTGGTCATCAACAAGATCGACTCGGCGGAGCCGGGCGCCGTTGAGGAGCTGGAGCGGACCGTCCACGCGCTCAACCCCGACGCCGGCATCGTCAAGGCTCGCTCTCCGATCACTATCGAGGACGGCGTCGAGCTCGAAGGAAGGAGGGTCCTTGTGGTCGAGGACGGGCCCACCCTGACCCACGGTGAGATGGGCTACGGCGCCGGCGTGGTCGCGGCCCGTCGAGCGGGCGCGAAGCTCGTCGATCCGCGGCGGTGGGCGGTCGGCAGCATCAAGGAGGTCTACGAGCGCTTCCCGCACATGGAGGAGTTGCTTCCTGCAATGGGCTACTCGGAGAGACAACGTGAGGAGCTTGCCGCCACGATCAACTCGTCCGACGCCGAAGTGGTGCTCATCGCAACGCCGATCGACCTGCGCAAGGTGATCGATCTCGACGTGCCCGCATACCGCGCCGGCTACGAGCTCGAGGAGGTGTCCGAGCCGGGCCTCGCCGAGCTCCTCGAGCGACGGCTCCTAGTTCTTAGAGAGAGCCCCCAAAAAACAGGGAGCACTTAAGAAAGGGGCGGGAATGGCTCAAGTGAGATTGTCGGCGATCTTGAGGCGACTGGCGGAGGGCCGCGACAAGATCGATGTGAGTGAGCCCACCGTTCGGGAGGCGCTCCTCGCTCGGGAGGTCAGTGGATGCGAGAAGAGGAGGACCAGATCAGTGGAGCCAGATGAACGGAAACTCCAGAACCAGCTGAGACGCCTTGCACAAGAAGCGCCGAGGAAACGTGGGTGGAATGGGGCCGAAGTGCGTCGCCGGCATCGTCGTCGGCGCGCTGTTGCTGCGTCCGAAGTTCACTAGGGGCTGTCGGCTGGACGACCATGTTCTTGTTCGACATTCGGCAAGGAGTTATCGAGCATCCCGCTACGATAGCGAGTGAGACTCCCATCGCGAATGACTCGCCGCCGCCTTCCCAAGTGGCAACGCCGGAAGGGGGGCCTTCCGTCCTTGTCCTTCTCAAGTTTGGTGATGCGTCGGCCTACGAGAGAGCTTCTTACGAGGGAGTAGATCGGCCGGCCCCTCAACAAGGCAACAGCTTTGTCGGTAGGCTGCTAGCGGCCATGAACCAGCTTGTGAAAGGTCCGACGCCACAGGAGCGTGGACAGGGACTATCGTCAGTCTTCTCTCCAGAAACAGCCGGTTTAGTCGAGAGCGTTGGCGTGGACGAGAGCGGCGCGGCCACGGTCAGTTTTAGAGATTTCCGCGAGGAGCTCCCAGGTCTTTCTACAACCGAGGGAGGCACCGTCCTGATGCTGCAGCTGAATCACACCGTGTTCCAGTTCAATAGCGTCGATAGAGTCGAATATCAGATCGAAGGCCAATGCGCGACGTTCGGGGAGTTCGGCCGCCGGCGCCCTCATCCCCGAAGTACAGCACTCACCGAGCTTGCGCAGGATGATGTTCATTACTTCTCTTCTAAGGGGATTGCCGAGTCTCTGACCGCCGAACAAGTTCACGAGCTTGAGCCAGACCTTGCTCCAGTGCGGGGAGCGCTTCTGTTCAGGGATCAAGCATGGATCAACCCTCTTCGGCTGGCGGCGACACTGGTCCGGCAAGTGGGAAGGATCGCCACACGTACCGAAGGCTTGCGTCTTGTGATCAAGGGAGCGCGCGTCACAGCTGTGGAGACGACAAATGGCGTCGTGCATCCGGGGGCAGTTGTATTCGCTACGGGGCTCGCGCAGGAACCGTGGCTTCGTCTGACTCAACGGAGGGTGAAGGGTCACCTCATCGCAATAGCTCCCGGACCCTTCAGCGTTCGACGCATGGTCGGAGAACCGAACATGGGTATCGTGCCACTTCCGGGGGGCAACCTTGTCGCGGGAGGGACTCACGATGCACACGACGTGTCCCCGGAGGTCCGCCCCGAAACCGCTGCTGGAATCAAGCGCCGACTGGCGGAGCTGATCCCCTGAGCACAGTCTGCACAAGTGACTCACACATGGTGTTGCTTCAGACCAGCCACTGAAGACTTTCAGCCGGTCATAGACCGCATGCCTGGGCTCGACAACGCCTGGGTGACGTGCGGGTACTACGGAACCGGGATTCCGCTTGCGCCCGCTGTGGGTGCGGCATTGGCTTCATGGATCGAAGACGGATGTCGTCCGCAGGAGATCGAACCGTTTTCGTTGGAACGCTTCCACACCGGCTAGAAAGCCGCCACATGCTTCTCCTGACACCGGAAGCCGGGTCAGCCGGCCCTCGGTTCGTCCTTGGCCAGCCGCTCGGCCAGACCCCTTAGGAACAGCCCCACGTCGGTGATGATCCCCACCGACTGAAACGAGCCTCTGTCCATCAGCTTGGTGACCGTCGCCTGGTTGATGTCGACGCACACCAGGGGCACCGACGCGGGCAGACAGTTGCCGGTCGCGATTCCGTGCAGCATCGTCCCGACCACGATGCAGAAGCCCACGAGGTCGTCCCCGTCGCGGCCCCAGATCAGCTCGCGGACCCGGCGCTGAACCTCGAGCATGTCGGTAACCACGTCGGGCAGGGGGCCGTCGTCGCGCACACTGCCCCCGAACACGAACTCCGCCCCGCACGCGACCAGGTCGTAGACAATGCCCCCCTTGATCAGGCCCGCGTCGATAGCTTTTTGGAAGGAGCCGTGGCGGCGGACCTGATTGACGGCTCGGATGTGGTGCTCGTGGCCGTGCTCCATGGCGATGCCTTGATCCAGATGCACACCGAGCGAGGTGCCGAACAAGTTCGACTCGATGTCGTGAGCCGCTACGCCGTTTCCTGCAAAGAACGCATCGACAAATCCGGCCCGGATCAGCGCGCAGAGGTCGGGGCCCGAGCCCGTGTGCACAACTGCAGGCCCGGCCACCCACATGATGCGACGGCCTTGCTCCTTGACGCCCCGCAGCATTTGAGCAACCTGCTCGACGAGCAGAGCCTTGGGCTTTTCGGAGGAGACGTCCGAGGACATGAACTCGAACGCTTGTCGCCCTTCGCCCCGCGGCTTTTCGATAGGCGTAACCCTTATGCCGAGCCCCGCCATCACGATCCGCATCCCGGAGGAGACCTCGCCCATGGGAATTGTGCGAGCGCCGTCATCTGTGACGACGATGCCGCAATCCATCTCAGGATGGGTGACCGGAACCCAGTGGCCCTCGACCCTGACCTCGGTCTCGAGGTTCGTGGTCGAGTAGAAGCCCTCGGGAAAGGAGCCGGCGACGTCTGCCTCGACAATCTGCGCGTCCTCCACCGTGTCGGGGTTCGCGCCGAGATGCTGGAGACGGTCGAGGAGCCGGGCGAGCTCGTCGTCGGTGCCGGTGGTAACGCGTAGCCGGGCAAGCGATTCGTCTTCGTGCCGCATGCCGAGGCGGAGCTCGACGGTCTCGTAGCTGGCGCCGAAGTCGATGATCTCGTCGAGCACGCCGGGCAGCGTGAGCGAGTCGATGATGTGGCCCGACAGCGTGATCGTTTCCGAAGGCATACGCCGACGATAAACGCCGAGCCGATGCGCGACGTGCTGCTCAGGAGGTCTTGAAGAGGATCTCGATCTCCACCCAGCCCACTCCCGACAGCCCCACAGCCTGCGCCGCGGCCTGGCTCAGGTCGAGGATGCGCTCTCCGACATAGGGCCCCCTGTCGTTGATCCGCACAATCACCCCCCGGCCCTCGTAGCTCACGAACAGCCACGTGTCGAAGGGGAGCTCCTTGCTGGCGGCGGTGAACTTCCTCGGGTCGTAGATCTCCCCATTGGCGGTGGCGTCGCCCTCGAAACCGGGCCCGTACCAGGACGCGGCCCCCTCGAAGCTCACGCCGGTTGCCGCGAATCCGTCTGGGAGGTTCTGAGCCGGGCCGGCCCCAGAGCCGTCGGGCTCCAGCACCTCGAGGAAGGCCGCGTCCAAGGAGGCCGCCTCGGCGGCCTCGGCTGCTGCGAGCTGAGCCGCCAGCGCCCGCTCGCGCGCCTCCTGCTCGAGCCTGGCGATCTCGGTGGTGAGTTCGTCGAGCACCGCGCTGCGCTCATCGGTGGCCGCGCTGAGTGACGCGGTCACGGATTCCACCTGTTCCCGGGCCGCAAGCAGCTCCTGCTTCTCGGTGTCGAGGGCGGCCTGGGCCCCCTGCGCTCGGCGCCGGGCGGTCAGGGCCTCGGTCAGAGCGGCGGAGTCGATCCGTGCGATCTCGTCGGCGGCCTGAGCCAAGGAGGCCAGCTCCGACATGCTGCGGGCCGACAGCAGCAGCTCGAGCTGCGGGTTGGCTCCGGCCTTGTAGGCGCGGACCGCGCTGTCGACGTAGCGCCCCCGGGCGGCCTCGTAATCGGCCTCGAATTCGTGAATCGAGAGCTCCAGAGCTCCGATGCGCTGGTCGGAGGCAAGGATGTCCCGCTCGAGCCCCTCTCTGCGGCCTTCTAGAGAAATCAGGTCCTGCTCGAGGGAGCTGAGCCGGTCGGCCACCTCCTGCGCCCTAGTGCGCAGCTCATCGATGTCCTCGGCCGCGGCCCGAGGGACGACGGCGACGCCCGAGAGCAGGACCAGGGTGGCTGCGATCAGGGCGCGCGCGACTGGTTTCACAAGGAGTTTGTCGGCCCCGGCGGGGGCCGGGTTGAGGGTGCCGCTCCGCTCGAGCCGGGCAACCTCCGTGTCTCCGACCAACCTTGAGCCGCCAACCACCTCCCACGTGGTCACGGCCACAAAGTTCGGCCCGGCGCCGGAAACCCCCCAACTTTGAGCCGCCTACCACCTCCGCTCCGGAGCCCAATCGCGCTCAGAGCGTCAACGGGGCCCGGCAAACGCTGCCAAGATTGCTGCCTCATCGGAAGGAGGGAGACAAGAGATATGGGCAGGATCGGCATTCTCACGGGGGGCGGCGACTGCCCCGGGCTCAACGCGGTGATCCGCGCGGTCGTGCGCAAGGGCGTAAACCGCTACGGACACGCGATCGTGGGTTACCGGGACGGCTGGAAGGGCGTGCTCGAGGGCCGCACCCTTCACCTGACCCCCGACAACACCTCGGGAATCCTTCATCGGGGGGGAACGATCCTGGGCTCGTCGCGGACGAACCCGTTCAAGGTGGAGGGCGGCGTCGAGCGGGTCAAGCACAGCCTGTTGTCCGAGAACATCGACGCGCTGATCGCGGTGGGAGGCGAGGACACGCTCGGGGTGGCGGACAAGCTCACCTCCGAGGGCGTGAACGTCGTCGGGGTTCCTAAGACCATCGACAACGACCTCTCCGGCACCGACTTCACCTTCGGCTTCCAGACCGCGGTCCAGATCTGCACCGACGCGATCGACCGGCTCCACACCACCGCCGAATCGCACAACCGGGTCATGGTGGTCGAGGTCATGGGCAGGCACGCGGGCTGGATCGCGACGTACTCGGGCCTGGCCGGCGGCGCCGACGAGATCCTGGTGCCCGAACAGCCCTTCGACATCGAAGAGGTCTGCGCCCACATCCGCCATCGCCACAACCGGGGCCGCACCTTCTCGATCGTGGTGGTGGCCGAAGGCGCCACGCCCCAAGAGGGCGGAGAGACGCTCTTGAACGAGGACAAGGACGCCTTCGGTCACGTCCGTTTGGGCGGGATCGGGGTGTGGCTGGAGCGCGAGATCGAGGCGCGCACCGGTTTCGAGACGCGCGTCACGATCCTGGGACACATCCAGCGCGGCGGGACCCCCACCGCTTACGACCGCGTGCTCGCCACCCGCTTCGGGATAGCGGCCATCGATGCGGTCGAGGCCGGTGACTACGGCGTCATGGTGGCCCTCAAGGGGACCGACATCGTGCGCGTGCCGCTGTCGGAGGCGGTGGGCGAGCTGAAGACCCTGACCCAGGAGCTCTATGACTCGGCGGGAGTGTTCTTCGGCTAGGTTCTCTGCATGAACGA
>DASRPA010000189.1:0-4667 GCA_035646635.1 Actinomycetota bacterium
CGAGGTGGCCGATGAGCCCGGCGGTGCGGGCCAGGAGCGCGAAACCGCGGGCGGACGAGGGAGGAAAGCCGAGGTCTGAGAGCACCGCTCCCGCGGCCCCCGCCCCATTGATCGGCAGCGACTTGCCGGTCGCCCCTTTATAGGCCGCGGCCATGTATTCAAGCAACCGCAGGTGCGGTCCCGCCAGCCCGGTTTCGCCCGCCAATTGATAGAGCCTGGGGGTCCGGGGGTCGATCTCTTTGTGTATCGGATGACCGAGACCGGGGACTCTTTTTCGCTTCGCAATCGTCCTTTCCACCGCCACACCGGCGGCGTCTCGCAAGGCATCCTCGGTATCAGAACGGGTGTCGGCCAGGATGGCGCCGAGGAAGCGGGCGGTGTCCTCGACCGGCCCCAGGAACACGCTTCCGGCCCCCAGCAGTCCTGCCGCAATGGCTCCCTGAAGTGACTCGGGCGCCCCCGTGTAGGTGAGCCGGGCGGCCAGCGCGGTCGGCGTGAGGCCGTGGTCGGCCAGCGACACCAACACCGCGTTGAACAGCTTTGACTCTGCGGCCGACGGTGCCCGGCCGGAGGCAAGCAAGAAGGCAAGCTCGGCGAAAGACATCTCCCCCATGACCTCGGATGCTAGGTCGAGGCCCCCGACGAAAATGGAGTCCTGTGTCGAGCGGCCTATTCCTGTCTTAAGCCACTCCCCCGGCGCGTCGCTCATCGTTGTTCGGCCCCCGCTTCGGCCCGAGCGCCGAAGTCCTCTTCGGCCTCTGTGCGCTCGCCCGGCAGCTCGTGCTTGGCGATGCGTCCGGTCGGCGTGTGAGGAAGCTTCGCCACTGATTCGAAGTAGCGGGGCACCTTGTAAACGGCGAGTGCGGCGGCGGCGTGATCGCGCAGGTCGGAAAGCGAAACGGAAACATTCTCGTCGAGTACCACGAAGGCCTTTACGTCCTCCTCAGTGAGCTCGGAGGGCACCCCAACGACCGCCGCTTCCACAATCGCGGGATGAGCTTCGAGGACGGCCTCGACTTCGAGCGGAGAGAGGTTCTCGCCGCGCCGTCGTATGACTTCCTTCTTGCGAGCGACGAACGAGTAGGTCCCATCGGAGTTGACCCTTACTAGGTCGCCTGTCTTGAGCCATCCGTTCGAGAGAACCGCGCTCGTCTCCTCGGGCATGTCGTAGTACCCAAGCATAACGGCCGGGTTGCTCAGCTCCAGCTCGCCCTCCTCGCCGGAGGACACCTCACGATCTTTGTCCATCACGCGCGCCCGATTGATCTCACCCAAGGTTGGATGCTGACGCGGGCTTCCCAGCGTGCCGAAGGGGCGCGTGCCTTTCCTCCAGATGAGCGCGTAGGGGGTTTCCGAGAGCGCGTAACCGCAGACGATCTCGAGCCCGAAGCGGCGTTCGATCTCGAGCTGCCTTTCCTCGGCGGGAGAAGGTCCCGTGTAGCACAGCCTCAGCGGATTGTCGGCGTCATCATCGCGCTGGGGCTGGCGCATGAGGATCTCGAGCATCGCCCCGATCGCGTTGAACTCTGTGGCGCCGTAGCGGCGCGCAGAGTCTATGAAGCCGGCCCCCGAAAAGCGCGGCAGCAACACGAGACCGGCCCCCACCGCCACCGAGCCGAGTACCGAATATGCGGGCGCGTTGATGTGGAACAGCGGGAGCGACGTCATCAATCGATCCTGGTCCGTCAGTCCCAGCCAGAAGGGGAAGCCCTCACCCGCCATGCTGTAGGCGTGCTGCGTCTGCATCACGAGCTTGGAGCGCCCGGTGGTCCCCGATGTGGGGATCATCACTGCGATGTCTTCGGGACGCGCTGCGCTCGGCGGCACGCCGGTCGTCTCGTGGCCCTCGAGCTCATCGATCGCAACGATGCGCGCGTCGTTCTGCTCGAAGACCTCGGAGAGCTTGGAGTCGGTTACGACCACCGCCGGTCGCACTTGAGTGACCAGGCCCGCGAGCTCGGCCGCGCTGCTCCGAGGGTTGGCGGGAACGAGCACCGCGCCCAAGCGCATGAGCGCCAGCCACGTGAAGAGGTACGCGGGCGAGTTCCTCATCGTCGCCACTACCAAGGTCTCACGCTGTACTCCGAGATCGCTCAGATGCGACGCGGCCGCTCCGATATGAGCATGAGCCTCTTCGAACGTGAAGCGGGAGTCCTCGAATTGCAGCCAAACCTTGGTAGGTGCACGCTCAGCCGCCGCGTCGAACAGGTCGGGAATCGTTTGGGTCATCGCCGTCGAGTGGTCATCAGATGCTTACCCTCACAGGCCGAGTGGTGGATAGTGGTTGCACAGCAACCATTAATGACCACTCGGCGATGGGGTTAGAGGCTTCGAGGGTCTGGGAGCGGCGTCAGGACCTTCTCGAGCTTGGCGCGCAGGTGCTCGTAGTCGGGGGGCAGCACCAGCTTCTCGCCGAGCGCCTCGGGCGCCTCGTCGATCGCGAAACCGGGGCCGAGCGTGGCGATCTCAAACAGCACCCCCGACGGCTCGCGGAAGTAGACCGATCGGAACCAGAACCGGTCGATGATCGGCGTGGGCTGGGCGCCGCCTGCGATGGCGCGCTCGCGCCATTCTCCGATCTCGTCCATCTGTGACGCCCACGCGACGTGGTGGACGGTACCGGCGCCGCTGAGCCCACCCTGCGCGGGCGCTTCGTCGTAGAAGTAGAGCGACCCTCGCTGCTCCCCCCTGATCGTCCACGACGAAGATGGTGTCTCGGGAGCAAAGCCGAGGGCCGATTCGAGTAGGGGCTCGCTCGCGGAAGGGTCTTGTGCGTAGGCGCGCACGCTATCGAATCCAAGCAGAGCGTGTTCCTCGGGAATCTCCGGATGCTGCGCTCGCAGAGGTTGGTCGGCGTTGGCGACCACGGCGAGCTCGAGCCCCAGGCCCTCAGGATCATCGAAGCTCAGCCTTCCCTCGGAGCGCTCGGTCGCGACCTCACGCGAGGACAAGCGCTCTTCCCAGAAGTCGATTGCCTGCTCGGAAGAGACCCGCCAGGTGATGCGATGGATCATCCCGGCCCCCGCCCTGCCCGGAGTCGCGCCCGGGTATTCGAAGAACGTGATGTCCGAGCCGGGGGTGCCTTGCTCGTCTGCATAGAAGAGGTGGTAGACGGTGGGATCGTCCTGGTTGACCGACTTCTTGACCATCCTGAGGCCCAGCGTGCCGGCGTAGAAGCGCACGTTCTGGGGGGCGTCTCCGGTGACGCACGTCACATGGTGAATGCCTTCAAGCTTCATATGCTCTCCTTGGTCAGCGAGGCCACCCAATCTCAACCCTGAGCAGAGACTCCTAGCAACAATACCAACCGGCACAACAGACGCCGTTAGGCGGTCCATCCCAGGTAGCGATCTCCAAGCCACAGGATCAGGAACCAGCTCGCCACAGCAACAACTGGGATGCCGATCACGAATCGAGGGATGTCTCTCCTGAGCACCAGCGCCGCCAGGAGGACCAACCACCACGCCCACAAGAGGATCAGCGGAGTCAGCGGCACGAGCAGTCCCGACACCACGTAGAAGAAGCCGATCACCAGATGGACAAGCAAGGCGATCCAAAACACAACCGCGGCTCTCCTCATATCCTTCTCCCTTGCACACTCCCCAGGTCGGACGATACTTCTCCCCCACGCCCGCCGCGTCCAGACGCTGGACTGTGGTGGTCAAAGCGGACCGTGGACATCTGCCCACAAAAAACTGTGGGTAAACGCGGACCGTGGACATTTGCCACCGTATGGGACAGAGGGCGGGGGGCAGGACGGGGCCGGCCGCTCAGGCTAGAAAAAGCTCTGCCACGCCAGGCCGGCCAGGGCGCTTCCCGACACGACCCACAGGACATTCCACTTGTACCGAAACATTCCCACGAATGCGATCGTGGCCAGGGCCGCGGCGAACAGATCGACCGAAGACAGGTCGGGTCTCGGATAGGTCATCGACAAGAGCGTTCCGCTCTCAACTGACCTGAAAAGTGCGAACACCGCGAAGGTCACCGCCAGGTTGAGGATCACCCCAACCACTGCGGCCGTGATCGCCGACAGAGCGGCATTGAGCGACGCGTTACCGCGCAGCCTCTCGATATAAGGGGCGCCGAGAAAGATCCACAAGAAACAAGGAGCGAATGTCGCCCACACGGTTACGAGAGCGCCGAGCGTGGCGGCCGTCAGGGGGTTCAGGCCCCCGGGAAACCTATAGGCGGCCACGAAACCGACGAACTGCGTCACCATGATGAGCGGCCCCGGTGTCGACTCAGCCAGACCCAGTCCCGTGGCCATCTCTCCCGGCTGCAACCATCCGAACTGCTGCACGGCCGCCTGATTGATGTACGCCAACACGGCGTAGGCGCCGCCGAAAGTGACGAGCGCTGCCTGGCTGAAGAAGACGGCCTCTCGAGCCAAGGTGTCGTCGGTCCCCCTCCATGCCAGAACCATAAGCAGGGGGCCCCACCAGACTGCCACTCCGAGCAAAAGCACGTACAGACTTCTCTTCAGGCTCGGTCGTTCCCTGCGCGCCATCTCCTCGTCTCCAAGGACGGCCTCTTCATCGGCGCCTGCATGCCCTTGAGTGCCGACGAACAGTTGAGGCCACAATCGCGATCCAACCAACCCTGCGAGCGCGGCGGCCAAGACCACAAGCGGAAATGGAACCTTGACGAAGAAGATTGCTATGAAC
>DASRPA010000190.1:0-16635 GCA_035646635.1 Actinomycetota bacterium
GGCTACCCGAGCCCGGCCCCCCCCCCGGGTGGGATGCGAGCGAACTTTGTGGCACTGACCACGTCACATGTGGTTGCGGAGGACAAAGTTGGGGCCGGACTGGGCAAGAGGTCAAGGGGCCGGGGCCAAGGGGCGGAGGACCGAAGGGGTGGGCGATATATCGGGGCGATATATCGGATAGGATGAAGTCGTGAAAACATCTGGAATGCTCGAGCTACCCGTCCTCGGCCTCCTGAAGAGCCGGGACATGCACGGCTACGAGTTGCGCAAGCAGCTCACCGCGATGCTGGGGCCGCTGTGGGGTGTGTCGTGGGGATCGCTTTACCCCACCTTGCGCCGGCTGGCGCGAGCGGGGGCCGTGGTCAAGCTCACCGACGACCCCCTGGTGGGCCCCCAGAACCGCAGCAACCAACGCCGCCGCACCGTCTACCGCCTTACCCCTCACGGAGAAAAGCAGTTCGTCCAGCTCCTAGAGGAGACGGGGGCGCCGGTGGATCAGGAGCGCTTCTCACTGCGGCTCGCCTTCTTCCGCTACCTCGATCCCGAGATTCGGCTGGCACTGCTCGAGCGGCGCCGCGCCTACCTGCAGGAAAAGCTGGCGCAGTTCAAGGCAAACCTCCCCGACTACAAGGGCCGCATGGATCGCTATTCGCTGTCTCTTCAGAGCCA
Organism: Actinomycetota bacterium; assembly: GCA_035646635.1. GTDB lineage: Bacteria > Actinomycetota > CADDZG01 > CADDZG01 > WHSQ01 > JACDAL01. The sequence continues at coordinate 670 of DASRPA010000190.1, forward strand.
CGACATGGCGGCCACTCAGAACGACATCGCCTGGATAGACGAGCTGATCGTCAGCGAGAAGGAATCGGATAACCACGCTCGGAGCGATTGAGCTGCGGCCCCAACGGGCCGCCCGGGGAACCGGGGGAAACTGGAGAAGAAAGGAAGATGACATGGGTAGAGTGAGAGTTGGGCTGGTGGGGGTCGGCAACTGCGCCGCGGCACTCGTGCAAGGGGTCGAGTACTACGCCAAGGCGCGCGCCGAGGAGCAGGTGCCCGGGCTGATGCACGTCAACCTCGGCCCTTATCACGTCTCCGACGTCGAGTTCTCGTGCGCCTTCGACGTCGACGCCACCAAGGTGGGAACGGATCTGTCCGAGGCCATCTGGGCCGAGCCCAACAACACCACGAAGTTCTCGGACGTGACCCCTGCCGGAGTGATGGTGCAACGCGGCCCCACCGCAGACGGGCTCGGCACCTATTACCGCCAGGTCATCACCGAATCCACGGCCCAGCCGGTGGACGTCGCCCAGGTGCTTCGTGACACCGACACCGACGTGCTCGTCAACTACCTCCCGGTGGGATCCGAGCAGGCCGCCGTTTACTACGCGGAGCAGGCCCTCAAAGCTGGGGTGGGGTTCGTCAACTGCATGCCGGTCTTCATTGCGAGCACGCCCTCATGGGCGCGCCGCTTCGAGGAAGCGGGAGTACCCATCGTCGGCGACGACATCAAGAGCCAGGTCGGAGCGACGATCTCGCACCGGGTGCTGGCCAAGCTGTTCGAAGACCGGGGTGTGGTCATCGATCGGACCTACCAGCTCAATTTCGGCGGCAACATGGACTTCATGAACATGCTCGAGCGCAGCCGGCTGGAGTCGAAGAAGATCTCCAAGACTCAGTCCGTCACCTCCCAGATAGCGCGCGGCATCGATGCGTCGGACATTCACATCGGGCCTTCCGATCACGTGCCCTGGCTGGAGGATCGCAAGTGGGCCTACATTCGGATCGAGGGCCGCGAGTTCGGCGACGTGCCCGTCTCCATGGAGCTGAAGCTCGAGGTGTGGGACTCCCCCAACTCAGCGGGGGTCGTGATCGACGCAGTGCGGTGCGCCAAGCTCGCCCTGGATCGCGGCATCGGAGGTCCTCTGGTGGGCCCAAGCTCCTACTTCATGAAATCGCCGCCTATTCAGCACTCGGACTCGCAGGCGCACGACCTGGTCGAGGCCTTTATCGCGGGACCGGGCTCGGGCAACGGCGCTCACCGTAACGGGCACGGGCCCGGCGTCGCCGCGCCTGCTTCGGCTGCGGGCACCGGCAGCCCTTAAGGCACGTCCGGACCCCTAAATGAGGAAGGCCATTGCAGCGCGCCTTCCCGGGGTGAGGCGCGCCGCCACCGGCGAGCATGAGCGGTGGTCTGAATGGATCGGGCGCGACTTCCGGCGGCTCCTCGGCGCCCAATTCGCCGCCCAGGCGGCCGACGGCGCCTCCCAGGCCGTCATCGCCAACATCCTGGTGCTGGAACCGCTGGGACAGGGAACCTCGGGACGCGTGCTCGAGGTCAGCGTTCTTACTCTCTTGCCATACTCATTGATCGCTCCCTTCCTGGGAGTGTTCGTCGACCGCTGGGCCCGTCGCAGCATCCTGATAGCCACGAGCGCCCTGCGAGTGTTCCTCCTCGGCGCCGCGATCGCGGCCCTGGTGGGGGGCGCCGCCGAAACCACTCTCTACGCGGTCGCCTTGGTGCTGCTGGGCCTGGGGCGCCTCTTCCTCACCGCCAAGGGCGCCTCCCTACCCCTGACTCTTCACGAGCAGCACCTGCTGCAGGGCAACTCGATCTCGGGAGGAGGGGGCATGATCGCCGCTCTGGTGGGCGGAGTCGTGGGGCTGGCGGCAATCGCATTCAGCGGTCCCGCCCCCGCTCTCGGGCTGGCCGCGGCCCTCTACGTTGTCTCGGCCGCCGTTGCAGCCACCATCGGGAGCGCTATGAGAGCAGATCGCCGCGAAAGCGCCGCTCTGTCGAAGGAGATCGCCCGAGTCGCCGGCGAGCTGTGGGACGGACTACGCCAAGCGTGGCGTAGAGCCCCCGTGCGCCTGCCCCTGGCGGCCATCTTTCTCCTCAGAGTGGTCGTTATCTTCGTCGCCATAGCCACCATCCTCGTGATCAAGGAGCAGTTTCCGCAGACCGGGGACCAGTTCGGGCGGTTGTCGGTGAGTGCGCTGGCGCTCGGTGCGGCGGGTGTGGGGGCCTTCATAGGGGCCGCCACTGCCCCCCCGATCGGCGCCCGCCTGGAGCGCTCCGAGCTCATCCTGGTGGGTTTCGGAGTGTCGTCCCTGGGACTCCTCACCCTCGGCTGGATAGCCTCGCTGACGGCCATGCTCGTGCTGGCGCTCGTCACCGGCTACGGAACCTTCGTGGCCAAGGTTGCCGTCGACGCCCTCGTTCAGGAGGGGATGCCGGACGAATACAGGGGGCGGGCCTTCTCCCTCTACGACATCCTCTACAACCTCGCCAGCGTCGTGGCCGCAGGCTTTCTGGTCGCGTTCGGGGTGTCAGATGCGGTGCGTACACCGCTCGTCGCCGCCGGAGTCTGCTGCGTGGGGGCCGCGCTGGCGATGCGCACTGCGTTCAAGAAGGCGGGAATGCTGGGGGCAGCGAGATAGCCTGCCGGGTTTTGTGGGTCCCAGCGTCAACAAGACTGCTCTCGGGGACGCTCAAAACCGCTAGAGACCGCTCTCCCGGGCCCAATTGTCGAGCTCCTCGTAAACCTGCTCCTCAGGCAGGGGGCCGCGCTCGAGGCGCAGCTCCAACAGATGCTCGAGCGCCTGGCCTACGAGAGGCCCCGGAGGGATTCCGAGACGGGCCATGACCTGCTTGCCGTCGAGGTCGGGCCTCAGCTTGTCCAGCTCCTCCTGCTCGGCCAGCTCCGCGATGCGCTCCTCGAGCTCATCCATGCGCGCTGCGAGCTTGGCCGCTTTAGCGCGGTTACGGGTGGTGCAGTCCGCCCGCACCAGCGCGTTGAGGTCGGCGAGCAGGGGGCCCGCATCGCGGGCGTATCGCCTCACGGCAGAGTCACTCCAACCCAGACGATAAGTGTGGAAGCGGTGGTGCAGGCTGATCAGCTCCGCAACCGCGGCGACTGTCCTGCTCGGATACCGCAGCGCCTTCAGACGATCGGCCGCCATCCTCGCGCCCACCACCTCGTGATGGTGAAAGGAGACGCCCGAAGGCTCGATGCGACGGGTGCGCGGCTTGCCGATGTCGTGCAGCAGCGCCGCGAGCCTCAACTCCTCCTTCTGAGGAGCCTGCTCGAGGACGGCGAGCGTGTGCAGGAACACGTCCTTGTGCTTGTGGACGGGATCCTGCTCAAGCTTGAGCGCACTCAGCTCCGGCAAGAACAGCTCGACGATCCCGGTCGAATCCGCCGCCAGAAGGGCTGCGCCCGGAGAGTGCCCGCACAATAGCTTGGTGAGCTCGTATCTGATCCGCTCCGCGGAAACGGAGCCGATCAGCTCCTTGAGCTCTGTGATCGCCGCCAGCGTGCTCTTCTCGATGCCGAAGCCGAGCTGGGATGAGAAGCGGAAGGCGCGCAGCATTCGCAAGGGATCGTCGGTGAACGACAGTTTGGCGTCGACGGGCGTCTTGATGACACCGGCTTTGAGATCGGCGCGGCCCCCGAACGGATCGAGCAGCTCGAGATCTGAGAGCCTGATCGCCAGGGCGTTGATCGTGAAGTCCCTGCGGGAGAGGTCGATTGTGATGTCGTCGGCGAAAGAGACTTGCGGATGACGAGAGCCGGGCTCGTAGCTCTCGGTGCGAAAGGTCGTGATCTCGAAGCGAGCACCACCGAACAGCACGCCCACGGTCCCGTACTCGACTCCCTGCAGCCACAGGCCCTCTGCTCCGGAGGCGACGAGGGTGCGCGTCTGCTCCGGCCTGGCGTCGGTGCAGAGGTCGATGTCGCCGTGATCGCGGCCCAAGAAGGCGTCGCGCACCGAGCCGCCCACTACGAGGAGCTGTCGGCCTGAGGACTCGAAACGCCGTGCAAGATCCATCAACGGGCTTCCGGGGGCGGTGAGACGGGCGAGCGCCCTGCGCGCGGAGCCTTCGGTATCCCCTTGTGAAGTGTCAGACGACATGCCTCCAACACTAGGCTTTCTCCGGAGACCCCTATACGCTTGTGCTCCGCAGCCAAGCGGGGGAGGAACAGGGAATGAAGGTGATGAGAAGGGCGGGTCTGAGTAAGCGGTGGTCCCGTAGACCGTCGCTGAACAGAACGGCGAGGCTGATCGCAGCGACGACGGCTCTGCTTCTGGGGGCCGCTGCGTGCGGCACCGGGTCCGGAGGCGGCGACTCTCCCGGCGGCTCCTCAGCGGGTGGTGGAGGAGACAAGAAGGTAGTCAAGGCGGCGTGGGTCTACGTGGGGCCGAAAAACGACGGGGGCTGGACGACCGCTCACGACAACGGCCGGCTGGCGGTCGAGAAGGAGTTCGGAGACCAGGTCGAAACCGACTACGTGGAGAGCGTCCCCGAAGAGCCTGCCGCCGCGGCCCGGGCCATCGAGGGCTTTGCCCGCAAGGGCTACGACATCATCTTCACGACGTCGTTCGGCTTCATGGACCCAACTCTCGAAGTCGCCAAAAAATACCCCGACGTGCTCTTCGAGCACTGCTCGGGATTCAAGTCGGCGGAGAACATGGCGAACTACTTCGGCGCCATGGAGGAAGCTAAGTTCCTGGCGGGGATGGCCGCCGGTGCCGCGACCGAGAACGGGCAGCTCGGCAAGGTCAACGCCTTCCCCATTGCCGAGGTCATCCGGCTCACCAATGCGTTCATGCTCGGTGCTCGCTCGGTGAATCCCGATGCCACGATGAAGGTCGTATTCACGAACTCCTGGTTCGATCCTCCCAAGGAGAAGTCGGCGGCGGAGAGCCTTCTGGATGCCGGAGCGGATGTCCTCACTCAAGACGTCGACAGCCCCGCGACGGGGCAGGTAGCGGGGGCCGCGGGGGTGGACTGGGTCGGATACAACTCCGATGCGTCCAAGTTCGCTCCACAGGCGTGGCTGACCGCTCCGGTATGGGATTGGAGCGGCTACTACATCGACAGAGTCCAGTCCGTTATCGACGGGACCTGGAAGACGGGGAGTTACTACGGCGATCTGTCTGACGGCATCGTCGACCTCGCTCCCTACGGCGAGGCGGTCGACTCCAAGACCAAGAGCCAGATCGCCAGCATGCGCAAGAAAATCGAGTCCGACCAGTTCGAGGTCTTCCAAGGCCCGGTGCGTGACCAGGGCGGAGAGGTCGTGGTGGCCGAAGGCGAGTCTCCACCGCTCGAGGACCTGCTCAGCATGGACTACTTCGTAGAAGGGATCGAGAGCAAGCTGCCCTCCTCTTGACGTCGGCGATCGAGCTCCGGGGGATCGTCAAGCGGTTCCCCGGAGTCGTCGCCAACTCGGACATCGATCTCGAGCTCCGACGCGGAGAGGTGCACGCCCTGCTGGGAGAGAACGGCGCCGGCAAGAGCACCCTGATGAGCGTGCTTGCCGGCATCTACCAACCCGACGCCGGCAGCATCTTGATTGACGGGCAACCTGTCGCCCTGCGCTCGCCGCGCCACGCAATCGAGGCCGGCATCGCCATGGTTCACCAGCATTTTCGGCTCGTGAAACCGTTCACCGTGGCGGAAAACGTGCTGCTGGGAGCTCGCACGAGCTGGCGCCTGTCGCCCGGCAAGCTCGAAGCCGAAGTGGCCGATCTGGCGCGGCAGGCGGGGCTCAAGGCGTCTCCCTCGGCAAGAATCTGGCAGCTCTCGGTAGGCGAACAGCAGCGAGTCGAGATCCTCAAGGCCCTCTACCGAAAGGCCCAGGTGCTGATTCTCGACGAGCCGACCGCGGTCCTCACCCCGCAGGAGGCGGAGGCGCTGTTCGTGACGCTGCGGGCCATGGCCGCCGAGGGCAAGACGGTGGTCTTCGTAAGCCACAAGCTTTCTGAGGTCATGTCGGTGGCCGATCGCATCACGGTCCTCAGAGGCGGCAAACACGTGGCCACTCTGGAAACGGCCACTACCGATCAGCACCGGCTTGCTCACCTCATGGTGGGGCGCGACATCGCCTTCGAGTCTGCGCGCTCACCACGCGCTGCCGGCGAGGTACTGCTTCGGGTCGATGACCTCCACGCGCTCTCCGATCTGGGGCTTCCGGCGGTCAGAGGAGCGTCTTTGTCCGTCCATGCGGGAGAGATCCTCGGCCTCGCGGGGGTCGCCGGAAACGGCCAGCGCGAGCTCGCCGAGGCGCTCGCGGGCGCGCGCCCCCCAACTCGTGGACGAATCGAGCTGGGCGGGGTGGACCTGACCCGAGCCTCGGCGCGAAGAAGGATCGAGGCCGGGCTTGCCTACGTGCCCGAAGACCGTCTCGGAACCGGGCTGGTGGGCTCGATGGATGCGACCGCCAATATCATGCTGAAGAGCCTTCCGCAGTATCGGCGCGGCCCCCTGCTCGACTACCGTTCGGCGGCGCGACGGACCAGAGAGCTCGTCGAGCAGTTCGGCATCAAGATGTCCTCGCTCGACGCTCCCGTCCGTCTCATGAGCGGCGGCAACCTCCAGAAGCTTCTTCTCGCGCGCGAGTTGTCCTCCTCACCCCGAGTCGTGATTGCCGCCCATCCCAGCAGCGGTCTGGACGTAGGTGCCACTAAGTTCGTTCACGAGCTCCTCCTCGAGCAACGGGCTCAGGGTGTGGGCATTCTGCTCATCTCTGAGGACCTCGATGAGCTCTTGATGTTGTCCGACCGCATTGCGGTGATGTACGAGGGTGAGATCGCCGGGGAAGCTCCTCCGGACGAGGCCAACCTCGAGCGCATCGGTCTGCTCATGGGCGGCACGGCGGCCGCTGCGCCGAGGGCCGGAGGCGGCGGGTGACAGCGCCCGGCGGGCTTCGCCCCCGGCTCGTCAAGAGGTTGTTGCCGTCCCGCCGCATGCGCGTGGCGGTTCGTCTGATCGCCCTGCTCTCTGCGTTTGCAGTTGCCGGTATCTTCCTGCAGGCGACCGGGCGAGGGGCCGGGCCCGTCTACAGGGCGATGTGGACGGGGTCGTTCGGCAGCCCCTACGGGCAGGCCCAGACCATCCTCGCGGCAATCCCCCTCATATTCACGGCCTTGGCGGTCGCGGTCGCCTTTCGCATGCTGCTGTGGAACATCGGGGCCGAGGGCCAGTTCTACCTCGGCGCCTTCGGCGCCACTGCGGTCGCCTACGCCGCTCCCGACTGGCCCCGCCCTATCTTGCTCGGCGCCATGGTGTTGGGAGGGTTGATCGGTGGGGCGCTGTGGGGTCTGATCCCCGGTGCGCTGCGCGCCTTCTTCGGCACCAACGAGATCGTGCCCACCCTGTTGCTGAACTACGTCGCCATCTTGCTCGTCGATTACATGGTCAACGGGCCCTGGACCGATCCTGCGACCCTGGGGTTCCCTCTGGGAAAGCCCTTCTCCGAATCCGCCATCCTGCCGCTGGTCGGCAACACCGCCATCCATGCCGGGCTCTACCTAGCGCTCGCTGCGGCCCTTGTCGTGTCGCTGGTCCTCAGCAGGACCGCATGGGGCTACAAGATCAAAGTCATCGGCGCCAACACCCGCGCCGCCTCCTACGCAGGGTTCTCGATCCCGAGAAACGTGGTCGCGGTCATGCTGCTGTCGGGGGCACTGGCCGGTCTCGGCGGCATGGTCGAGGTGTCCGGGGTCGTGCACAAGATCCAGGCCAACATCTCACCGGGCTTCGGCTACACGGGGATCATCGTCGCCACCCTGGCTCGCTTCTCGCCTCTCTACATCGTGCCGATGGCGGTGTTGTTCGGGGCCCTGGTCGTTTCGAGCGTCGAGCTGCAGACGCTGGGTTTGCCCTCGGACATCGTGCTGATGCTCCAGGGCGTCATTCTGTTCTTCGCCCTCGCCGGGGAGCTGTTCGTCAACTATCGCCTAGTGTGGCGAGCGGGGGCCGTGAGCAATCGGCCCTCCACCCCCGCTTCGGCCTCCGAGCCGGCACCCGATCTGGAACCGGCCGGATGAGCTCCGAGCTCATCGTCACGATCTTCGTCGCCGGGATCGCCGCGGGCACGACGCTCGTGTTCGCCGCCGTCGGCGAGATCATCGCCGAACGTTCCGGCGTGCTGAACCTGGGAGTCGAGGGGATGATGCTGGCGGGCGCCGTAACGGGCTTCCTCGTCAACCGACAGCTGCGTGCGCCGTGGCTGGGGGTGGCCGCCGGGATCTCTGCGGGTGCGGCGCTCGCCCTGTTGCTGGCCGTCCTCGTCGTGAGCTTCAAAGCCAACCAGGTCGTCACCGGCCTCGCTCTGGTCATCTTCGCCATCGGCATGACCGGCTATCTCGGCGAAAGCGTGGTGGGCGTTCCTCCTCCGGTGACCTTCGAGCGGATTGCGATACCCGGCCTGGCTGACATACCCGTTGCGGGCCGAATCTTCTTTGCCCAGGACGCCCTCGTATACCTGTCCTATATCTTGGTTCCCGCCACCTGGTGGATCCTGTTCCGCACCCGGACGGGCCTCAACCTGAGAAGCGTCGGCGAGTCACCAGAGTCGGCCGATGCAGCCGGGCTCTCGGTCACCGGCACCCGTTACGCCGCCGTTGTTATCGGCGGCGCGTTTGCAGGGCTGGCCGGGGCCTACCTGTCGTTGGCTCGGGCCCCCAGCTGGGTACCGAACATGACCGCGGGTCGTGGCTGGATCGCCATAGCCCTCGTGATCTTCGCCACCTGGTCGCCGCTGAGGGCGGCGCTCGGCGGCTACCTCTTCGGCAGCGTCGAGGCGCTCGGCTTCCGGCTCCAGACGGTGGGCCTCGAGGTCAGCACGTTCTTCATCGCGATGATGCCGTACCTCTTCACGATCGTCGTCTTGGTTCTGATTTCGAGAGGCAGCGTGCAGCGGCGCCTGGCGGCGCCCTCGGCCCTGGGCAACGCCTATCTGCGAGAAGAACGCTAGGGCGAGCCGGGGCGCGTCGAGTGGTGGATAAAGGTCACTGTGTGACCACTGAGCACCACTCGACAACAAGGTCTCAAGAGATCGGCTGCAGACCCTCCTGCTTCAGCGCTATCTGGAAGTCGTGAGAGCTCGTCGCCGCGGCCATGGCGTCGTCCAGGGCGACCAGACCCGAGCGATAGAGGTTCAGCAAGGCTTGGTCGAACGTCTGCATGCCGTAGAAACCCGACTCGGCAACAATGTCGTGGATCAGGTGAGTCTGTTCGGAGTTCAGGATGAGGTCTCTGACGCGGCCGTTTGCCACCATCACCTCTACGGCAGGAACCAAGCCCCGGCCGTCGGCGCGTGCAACCAAGCGTTGGGACACGATCCCGCGCAGCGAGGCGGCCAGAGATACCCGGACCTGCTTGTGCTGATGCGGTGGAAAGAAGTCGATGACGCGATTGACGGTCTCTGAAACGTCGGTGGTGTGAAGGGTCGAGATCACGAGGTGACCCGTTTCCGCCGCCTGCAAAGCAGCGGTGACCGTTTCGGGGTCCCGAATCTCTCCCACGAAGATGACGTCCGGATCCTGGCGCATCGCCACGCGCATGGCCGCGGCGAAGTCCAGGGTGTCGTGCCCGATCTCGCGCTGGTTGACGATCGAACGGCGATCGGGATGGAGGATCTCGATGGGGTCTTCGATCGTCAGGATGTGGCACGAGCGCGACCCGTTGATGTGGTTGATCATCGCGGCGGTAGTGGTGGTCTTTCCCGAAGAGGTGGGGCCGGTGACCAGGACCAGCCCGCGTTGCTCATTCGCCAGAGACTTGACCACGGGCGGCAGTCCCAAGGTCTCGAAGGCAGGGCTACCGGGCAAGACCCGGCGGATCGCTATCGAGATACTGCCCCTCTGAGAGAAGACGTTGATCCGAAAGCGACCGAGGCCCCGCTCGGAAAACGCAAAGTCCACCTCGCCGCGCTCCTTGAAGAAGCTGGCCTGCTCGCCGGACATCAGCTCCATGGCCGTCCGCTCGCAGTCGGCCGCGCTGAGAGAGGGAAAGTGGGTCTTGGTGAGGCGCCCGCTCTCCCGGATGTAAGGAGGCCCCCCCGCCTTGACGTGCAGGTCCGAGGCCTTTCGATCCACCAGGTGGCGGAGATAGTCGCGGATGTTTGCCTTGCTTGTCGCGGATGCGCTCTCAGACACGTCGCTGCCTCTTTCTCAGAAGTGATCCACCGGCTTCCGTAGCATCGGCATACGGCTCGGGCAGTTGAGCGACAGGTGGGGGCCTGAGACCTACCGGGGATCGCGTTTCCTGAACGGCGGGGAGGGTATGAGCAGGTCATCGAACCAAGCGAAGCAACTGGAGGAGGGCATGGAAACCAACCAGAAGATGAGCAGGGCCGAAGCAGGTCGTAAGGGAGGCCGCTCGACCAAGGCCCGCTACGGTGGCGAGCACTTCGGCCGCATAGGCCGTATCGGAGGCAAGAAAGGTGGCGAAACGACCAAGAGCCGGTATGGCTCAGAGTTCTACCAGAAAATAGGAAAACTCGGAGGCTCCAAGTAACCTCCAGCTAACGGGTGCCCCGGCTCCCGTACCAAACTTCGGAGCCCTGCTCACCCCACGTGAGGATGCAGCTCAAGACTTGGCGGGGTGTGCCCCAAGCAATCCTGAAAGACTCGGGCAAGGTGGCTAGAGCAGTATGCCTATGCTTTGCGCCGTGATCACGGCCCGCTCTCTGATTTTGCTCGCACTTATTGGTGCCCTGGCGACGTTGTCCGGGGTCAGCCTTTCGCCTGCCGTCGCCTCGCAGGGCCCCTCCGACGCGGTTGAGCTGCGGGTCAGAGCCATGCCCATATGGCACCAGCCCGCTGATCCGCTCGACATCGAGGTCGAGGTCATCAACCGCTCGTCCGAGCCGGTTCGAAACTTCCGGCTCGTCGTGGGGGTGGAAGACCGGGTGACCAGCCGCACGGCTCTTCACGAGAGCTTCACCGAACCCTCAGAATTCCAACCCAGCTCATTCCCACAAGACATCCACGGGAGCCTGGCTCCAGCCCAGTCGCGCACGGTGCGTATCGGAGCCCGAGCCGGAAAACTCGACCTTCTCGAGGACTCTTCCGCTTCGGGCGTCTACCCCCTCACGATCACGGCCCAGGACCGCTCTACGTTCGAGCTGCTGGGGCGCCTATCCGTCCCCCTGATCTTTTATCCGCAGAAGCCGGAGCAGACCCTGAAGCTCGCCCTCGTGGTGCCCTTGAACGAAGTAGCAACAGTCGATGAGAGTGGGGAGTTCGTGACTGCCGCCCAATCGGGACGGCCTCCGCTGGAGGCTGCGTTGGAGCCCGAGGGGTGGCTCTCGGGCATGATGGGGGCACTGGCGGCCGCGCGGGACTCCGGGCTCAACGCCACCGTAGCCCCCACTCCCCGGCTGCTCGAGGAAGTGGCTGCTCTGGCGGACGGCTACCAGGATACCGAGGGTGTGCGCGGCGACGGTTCCGGGGCACAGGCCGCAGCGGACACCCTGCTGCGCTCCCTGCGGAGCTTATTGGGGAGACGAGGAATCCAGCGCCTTCTCGTCCCCTACTCGTGGCCGGACCTCCCAGCGCTGACCCACGCCTATGGAGACTCCGGCGGCGAGCAGATCGGCCGTCAGATCAAAGCCGGGCGGACGACGCTGGGTCGCACCCTGGGGCGCAGCTTCTCTCGGTCGTGGCTATTGGCGCCGGCCGGCCGGCTCGATGCCGCCACCGCCGAGACGCTGAGCCGGGGTGGCACCCGGCACCTGGTCGCCTCGCAGGACTCATTCACCGAAGGTTCTTTCGATCCCGAGTCCTCCGGGTGCCCGGATCCGTCGGCCAGCTTCACCTGTCCGGTGAGCGTCGCAACCGATGCTCAACATATGACCGGTTACCTCTCCGATCCCGACCTTCAGGAAAGGCTTGCCGAGATCGCCGCGCCGGGCCAGGAGAGACTCGATTTTCAGCGCTTCTTCGCCGAGACCTCCCAGATCAGAGAAGAGGCGCCGGGCCTCTCCGATCGGGTGGTCCAGACAACCCTTCCATCTCTCTGGCACCCACGCCCGGCGGCGGCGCGACTGCTCCTGGCCACCATGGCCCGGGCTCCCTGGATAGAGACGATCACTTTGGAGCAAGGGCTGCGGCTGGCCGACAGCCACAGAACGAAGGCCCTGGTAAAGCGCGCCGAGCGAGACGTGGACGAGCCCGCCAACAGCTACTGGACGGGAGTGCGGAGCGCCCAGTCCCTCACCGAGCACTTCGCATCGCTGTCGCCGCCGGAGGCCCTGCTGACACGGCTGCAAGAGGCCGTCCTGGTTGCTCAGAGCAGGTCTTGGTGGGTGAAAGCCGGAGCGCAGGAACTAAGCGGCGAGAGCTACATCGGAGGCACCACCGCCACCATCCAGAACGAGCTTGCAAAGATCGGCTTCATCGGAAAGGACGAGATCATCATGACCTCGCGAGAAGCTCCCATCCAGCTCGTGCTGTCGAACGACACCAACTACCGAGTGAGACTGACCATCGATCTGCTGTCCGACCGGCTCGTCTTCAAAGCGCGCCGCATCACCAAGACAGTCGCTCCCGGCACACGCCAGCTCGAGATCAGCGCGGTCAGCGAGACCAGCGGCGCCTTTCCGCTGGTTGCACGCATCGTGACCCCGGAGGGTTATTCCATCGCCGAAAAGCGCCTCACGGTTCGATCTACCGAGCTCAACGTTATCGCCGTGGGAATTACCGTCGGGGCCCTGCTGTTTCTCATCGTCTTCTACACAGTGCGTGCTTTGAGACCCGCCAGGGAGGGCGAGCCTGCAGCAGCCCCGAACTCTTGAGCCGACTCGCGCGCGCCACGGCGACCATGTCGGTCGGCACCGTCCTGTCGCGCGCCACCGGCTTGTTGCGTCTCATCGCGATCACCGCTGCTTTGGGAATCGCCGAGCCCGGCAGCATCGCTGACACCTACAACTACGCCAACACCGCGCCCAACATCATTTACGAGCTTGTGCTCGGAGGTGTACTTACCTCAGTTTTCGTCCCGGTGTTCGTGGAGCTCCTCAACAAGGAGGGTAATGAACGGGCCTGGCAGATCGCCAGTGCGATCATCAACGTCTCGCTCGTAGCACTTACCGCAGTGGTGATCGTCGGAGTTCTCGCCGCCCCCTACATAGCCGACTTCTACGCGCTCGACGTCGAAGGCAGCGCGCGAGCAGCCAAGCAGCAAGAGGCTATGACGCTGCTGCTCCGTTTGTTCATTCCTCAGATCATCTTCTACGGGCTGACGGCAATCTCGGCCGGGTTCCTCAACGCACACAAGCGTTTCGGCGCTCCCATGTACACACCGGTGCTGAACAATCTCGCGGTCATCGCCGTCTTTCTCTCCTTTCGCGCCGCGTACGGCACCGTCACCCTCGACCAGGTATCCAACGGCCAACTATGGCTCATCGGTGCCGGAACCACCGGCGGAGTCGCCCTCATGGCTTTGGCACAGCTACCCTTTCTGCGCGGGCTTGGCCGCTATCAGTTCACGATGTCGATCCGACATCCGTCGGTTACCAAGCTCGCGCGCCTATCTGTTTGGGTAATCGGTTACGTGGTGGTCAATCAGATCGGCTATCTCATCGTGCAGCGGTTGACTACCGCCGAGCCGGGCTCCTATTCCGCGTACGTTGCAGCGTTCACCTTCTTCATGCTTCCACATGGTCTTTTCGCCGTCTCAGTGATCACCGCGCTGCTGCCGGGAATGAGCGAAGCCGCTGTGACCGCGAGTTGGGATTCGTTTCGCCAGCAGCTCTCCACGGGGATCCGAAGCACCATGCTGTTGGTGCTTCCCGCTGCCGTGGGCTTCTACGTGCTGGCAGAGCCGGTCGTAGGCCTTCTGCTACGCAACGGAGCGGTCACCGGATCGTCGGTGGAGCTCGTTGCCGCAGTGCTGCGCTTCTTCGTTCTGGGACTGGTCCCCTTTTCGCTCTTTCAGCTGTTTCTGAGGGCGTTCTACTCACTCCACGACACCAAGACACCGTTTCAGATCAACTGTGTGGCGGTGGGGCTCAACACGATCGTCAATGTGGTCATGTTCGTCGTCTTCGACTTCGGCGTGCAGGGGCTCGCCGCAGGCCACGCCGTCGCATACACCTGTGGGGTCGTCCTCCAAGCCCGCTACCTCACCCGGCGCATAGGAGGGCTCGACGGCCCCCACATCGCTCGCAGCGCGGCAAAGATAGGAGCCGCCGCTGCCGGCATGGCCGCGTTCGTGTGGGGATCGTGGACGTTGGTCGAGCCGAGCTTCGACGGCCGGGGTCGCTGGCAACAGCTGGGACTGATGCTGATTCCGGTGGTTCTCGGAATCGGCTCTTATCTGAGCTTTGCCCGGCTACTCGGGGTCGAAGAACTCGACCTCGTCCGGGGGGTGCTGGCGCGCCGCCGCGGCCGCGACGGAGGCTAATTTCTTATTCGCGGCCCCCGTCGGCCGATACAGGGAACGATGAGCCCACTGAGAGACGAGCGCGGAGTGATCATCGACTGGCTGGCCCGGACCGTCCTGTTCCTGGCGCTGTTGGGTCTGGTGCTGTTCGACGGTACCTCGGCGGCGGTCAACTACCTCGGCCTTCAAGGCGTGGTGGACGAAACTGCGGCGGTCGTCTCCGCCGACCTCACCGGCAGCAGCCGCCCCACCGAGACCCAGATCGCCGAGGAAGCCGCGGCGCTGGCCGAAGAGCACGGCGCTCGCCTGGTGAAGGCGGAAATGGATTCCCAAGGGGTGGTACTCATCAAAATGAGGCGAAACGCCACGACGCTGTTCCTGGGACGGATCTCGGCCGCCAAGAAGTGGACGCGGGCGACTGCCGTTGCCCATTTCGACACCAACACTCCCTGACCAGGCCATGAGCGGCCCACCCACATCGTTTCTGGGACGGCGCGCCTGCGATCAGGTGTCCCGTACCACCTCGAGCTGACTAGGCTCTTGACATGTCGTCTCAGGCTGCCCTACTCGCGGACCGCTATCTGCTCGAGTCCCGGATCGCCGCCGGGGGCATGGCCACGGTGTGGCTGGCTCGGGACGAGGTGCTGGCGCGTCCGGTAGCGGTGAAGTTGCTGCATCCGCATCTCGCCCGAGGGCCATCGTTCCTCCAGCGCTTCAAGCAGGAGGCGATTGCCGCGGCGCGGCTCTCGCACCCCCGCATCGTCTCGATCTTCGACACCGGGACGGCGAGCTCCCCCGACGAGGAGTCGGCGCGACCCTTCATCGTGATGGAGTACTGCAGTGGAGGCACGCTGGCGTCCTTGCTGGCGGTCGAGGGGCCGCTGGAGCCGGATCGAGCAGTCGCCGTCGCCTCAGACATTTGCGACGCCCTGGGTCACGCCCATCGCTTTGGGATCGTCCATCGCGATGTCAAGCCGGCCAACATCCTGTTGACGGGCGAGCGCGAGCTCAAGGTAGCGGACTTCGGGATCGCCAAGGCGGCATTCGACACCACCGATCTCACCCGGACGGGCTCGATTCTCGGTTCGGTCGCCTACATCTCGCCGGAGCAGATCGAGGGGGCCGAGCCCGATCAGCGCTCGGATATCTATGCCATGGGGGTCTTGCTGTACGAGCTGCTGGCGGGGCGCCCACCGTTCGCCGGCGAGAGCCACCTGGGGGTGGCGATGGCTCACGTTCACGAGGAGCCTCCGTCGCTGCGCGGTTTTCGGGCTCAGATTCCTCGCCGAACAGAGCAGGTCGTGATGAAGGCTCTGTCCAAGGACCCCGACGACCGCTTTTCCTCCGCCGACGACATGCGGCTCGCCTTGGGCGCGGGCTCGAGCGCAACGACGTCCTTCTCTCACCCGGCCCCGCCTCCAACCCCCACCGGGGTGCGCCCTCGTGACGACGCCGGGCGTCCCCGGAGGCTGCGGGCGAGTCGGGGCCTTGCGGGGCATCGAAGATCCGGGGCAGCACCAGCCCCAGCAGGATCGCCGCGGCGACCACCACGAAGATCGGCACGAGGTTTCGAGTCTGGCTGGCGG
>DASRPA010000191.1:0-2090 GCA_035646635.1 Actinomycetota bacterium
AGACTCGGGGAGGCGGGGAGTAGACTCGGGGAGGCTCAAGTTGAGACTTCCTGAAGCACTCGCTGCCACCCTGTCAGCGCCCGCTCGGAGTCCTCGGGCACCGCCGCGCGCCCCCCGTACACGATCTCGTCGAAGGAGCAAGCGAGGGATTCGAACTCGGGCGAGGAAATGCTCGCTTCGACCTCGGACGTTATCAGCGACGGCCGCCAGGTGATCGCGTGGGCCTTGTCGAGCCTCAGAAGTCCGGCGAGAAAGCGCAGCCGGACGGCCTTGCCGTGGTCGCCGGCCTGTGCCGCGGCATCGGCCGCTCGTTCCAGCGCACGCTCGTCGAGGCTTCGTAGACGAGACTGCGTTGTGCCCTGCTCCGAAGCCTGCGCCCGGCGGCTGCCGAGCCGCAGGGAAACTGCCGCGGCCCCCACCACCACGAGAAGGCCGAACACCGCCCACACCGAGCTGTCGCCGCCCGGCAGCAGTCGTGCCAAGAACCTGAATGCGGCGGTGAACGCATCACCCACCGGCTCGAGCAAACGTCCGAGGAAGGCAAACACGCCGGCAAAGGGCCGCGGCACCTCCTGCTCGCGATAGCGACGTTGGGACAGAACCTCGCGCGCCTCGCTTCGTTGTTGCTCGGGAGCTGGAGATGTGCCTTCACCTTGCTCCGCGAGGGCGTTCAGCCTGCTTCTGAGGCGTTCGCCGTCCGCTCCCTCCAAAGCCGAGGCGACGTCCACCTCCGCCCCGCCGACGGAGGTCACCTGCCTGAGCTGTGCCAGGACGCCGGCGTCGGAGCGTGCGCGTTGTGCCAGCCGGGCGAGCTCCTCTGCGGTGACGTCTGTCGCAGCGACCGGGCTCGGAGCGAGCACGGCGCAGGCGACGAGGAGTTGGAGCAGCCGCCTCAACGCTGCGGCGGGTCTTCAGCGCCAGGGCGCCATCCCGGCGGCGGAGGCCAGTAGGGGGGCTGAGAGCCACCCGAAGGGAGAGCTCGCGAGTGCGGCATCGTCGCGAAGCCGGCACCATCGGGCGGGTCCACGCCCACGCGCCGTGCCAAGAGCTCCAGGTCGAAGCCCTCTTTGCGCACTCTGAGGTCGAAGTAGAGGACGGTGATGAACGCCGCGGTGAAGGGCGTAGTGAGCACCGTCGCGATCGTGGTTCCGATGGCGTTGAGGATGAGGCTCGGCAGCAGCGAGTCCCCCAGGTCCGTGAACGTGACGGCAGTGAGGAGGCCCGAGATCGCGCCCGAGACGATGCCCGCGAGCAGGCTGCCGAGCACGATGATCAAGAACGTCTGCCACCATCGGCCCCGGACGAGGTTGCCCGAGCGCCTCAGGGCCCTGCTGCCGCGCAGGTCCTCGGTCAGAAGAGCGGGGACCGAGACCTGGACCGAGATGTAGAGCCACACCGCTCCCACGAACCCTGTCAGCAGCAGAAGGACGATCACGGCCACGAGCGCGCCGCCGTCGACTCCGGCAGCCACCAGAAGGGCGATCACCACCCCGACCGGCAGGAACGGCACCATCAACACGAGCCCGCTGAGCAAGGTCACCCACACGACGCTCAACAGCCGTGAGGTCGCAAATCGCAGCGAGGACCTCCACTCAGGAGCCGCCTCGAGGTAGGCGTCGGTGATCGCCTTGAAGCAGGCCGCGGTCGATACCGCCCCGGCGATGATCGTCAGGGTCACAAGGACCAGAATCCCGGCGCCAAAGGCCCACAGATCGTCGGGCTCGAACAGGGGCTGCTGAGGGGTCGGCTGAAGCGGCTGCTGTTGCAGCAGCCCCCGTCCCCCGCCCAACATGGCGGCCTCAGGCAGAGCCGAGGAGAAGATCAGGACGCTCAACGCCTGTACAGGGGCCACCACCAGGAAAACGAGCCTGAACAGCGTCGGGGCGTTGCGCCAGTAGATCTTGATGGCGACGTCGAGGATCTCTCCGACCCCCAGGGGCGCCAGCTGAGCCGCTTGCACCCGGCGACGATAGCTCCCCAGTCGCACCTCGCATGCCCACGATGGGTCCACCCCACCCCTCAGCCAGCTCTGTGCCAGATTAGGGGCGGAATCCGCACGGTTCCTGACACAAAGCCAGATTAGGGGCGGA
>DASRPA010000192.1:0-18007 GCA_035646635.1 Actinomycetota bacterium
GCCACCACGCTGGGGTTCTCGGGGATCGAGCAGGGCCAGGTCCTCGACGCAGCCTTCGCCCTGCAGGGACGAGGCTACGCCTGCCTGCGCATCAGCTTTGCGGATGCGCGGGCGCGCCATCGAGGTGTGAGCCACCACACACTCACCGCCCTGGGCGTCGCCGCCCGGGAGCGGGCCACCGCGGTGTTGCCCCGGCTTGGTGCGCAGGAGATGGACCGTATCCGTGGCCAGCTGGCGGTCCTCGGGGGGCGCCACGAGCTCGTCGAGGAGGACGGCCACCCCGGGCTCGAGCTGCTCGCCGCCCGGGGGCTCCGCCCTACGACTATGGGCAGGGGCATCAGCGAGGCACCGGAGGGCTTTCTGGCGGCGGCGGCGGCCGGCAGCGCGGCCGCCAGAGCCCTGACTCCCTACCCCTGACATATCCCCAAAGGTGGTCAAACGTCCTCGGTCCGCTTGTCACCACCGTTTTGGGGGGTCAGAGGTCCTCGGTCCGCATTTCACCACCCACGGATCGAAAACGAGGCCCCGGCCCTGACCTTCCGGCGCTAACCTCGGCCCATGCATCGCATAGAGCGGCTCATCAATCTCATCGCGGCCCTGCTCGACTCGCCCCGGCCGATGTCCGCCGAGGAGATACGACGCCGAATAGCAGGCTACGACCAGCCGACGGATGAGGCCTTTCGAAGGGCCTTCGAGCGAGACAAGGAGTCCCTGCGCGCGATGGGCGTTCCGATCGAGATGAGGAGCACCGACCCGTTCTCCGAGCAGATGGACGCCTACACGATCCCCAGGCACCGCTACTACCTCCCCCAGCTCGATCTCGAGGACGACGAGGTGGCGGCTCTTAGGATCGCCTCCGAGATCCTCCTGGGGCCGGGAGAGCGGGCCGGGGCGGCGCTGCTGAAGCTGTCGCTCGACGCCCCGCCGTCACAGGCCGGGACGCGTCTGGTGTGGGGGGCCGATCTCGCCGCCGAGCAGCCACTCTTGGCGGTGCTCTACGAGGCGGTGACCCAGGGCAGGGTGGTGAGCTTCGATTACACCACCGCCACCGGCGCCGGGGCGCGCCGCATCCTCGAGCCCTACCGGCTCCTGCATCGGAACGGGCACTGGTATGCGGTGGGGCGCGACCGGCAGCGCGACGCGATCCGCGCCTTTCGCGTGTCGCGCATGAAGCCCAAGGTCACTCTCTCAGACGACGGCTTCGAAGTCCCCGAGGAGTTCGACGCCGCGGCCCATCTCGGCGAGGCGTGGGAGATCGGGGAGGACACGCAGCCTGCAGTGGTCCGCTTCGAGCTCGCCATGCGCTGGTGGGCCGAGCAGAACCTGGCCTCGAGCCCGCTTAGGGAGGCCGGCGACGGCGCCCTCGAGGTCGAGATGCCCGTGGGCAACCCCGACGCCTTGATCTCATGGGTGATCGGTTTTGGAGGCGCCGCCGAGATCGTGTCGCCGGAGGCGGCGCGGGCTCGTCTGCTCGACCACCTGGCTCCCTTTCTCGAGGAGACCAGGGCGTGAGCTCTGCCGCCCCTAGCGCCCTCGACAAGCGCCTCACCCGCATTCTGCTGCTCATTCCCTACCTGCTGAAGAACCCGGGGACGACCACCGGCGAGCTCGCAGAGCGCTTCGGGGTGGCTGAGGAGGTCGTATCGGAGGACCTGCAGCTGGTCTACGTGTGCGGGCTGCCCGGCTACGGGCCCGGCGACCTCATCGATGTGAGCTTCACCGGGGACCAGGTCTTCGTCGACACCGCCGACTACTTCGGAGCCCCCCTGCGACTGACCCCGGCGGAGGCGCTCGCCCTCTATGCGGGAGGACAGGCGGTCCTGGAGCTTCCCGGTATGGAGGAGGCCGGGGCGCTGCGGAGGGCGCTCCGAAAGCTGGGCGCGGCCCTGGGTGCGGGACGGCCGGAGTCATCCGTCGAGGTCCACCTCGCCGGCGGCCCGGCTCGCCACATGGAGGTCCTGGGACGGGCGCTCACAGACTCCCGGCGAGTTCGCATGGAGTACTTCTCCGCCTCCCGTGGTGTGCTGACCGAGCGCACGATCGACCCCTGGGGGCTCGTGGCGACCCTAGGGCGCTGGTATCTCGTCGCCTTCGACCACCTCTCCTCGGAGGAGCGGATGTTCAGGGTCGACCGCATCAAGGGGGCCGAGTTGCTCGACGAGGCGGCGGAGGTCCCCGCAGACTTCGACCCCTCCTCCTATCGGGAGGTCTTTCGGGCGCGGCCCGAGCAGGAGGTACTGAGCTTCGAGATCTCTGCCGAGACGAGCGGCTGGTTCATCGACTCCTATCCGTGCCGGAGCGTGACAGAGCTGGACGACGGCTGGTTCAGGGTCGAGCTGGTTGCGGGCGGCCGAGCGGGGGCCGCCGCGCTGCTGCTGCGGCTCGGCCCCCACGTGCGTGCGGTCGAGCCGGACGAGCTCCGCCAACAGGCGCGCACGCTGGCGGCCGCCATCGCCGCTCGCCACCGGGCGTAACTCTGTTCGCCGACCAGCCTCTGGCCTCCCCTGGGGGGGGCAAACGCGGACCGTGGACACTCTTGAAGCGCGATCCTCCAGCGGATCGCTGATTAGCCCACAGAAAACCGTGGGTAAACGCGGACCGTGGACATTTCCCACCACGGGGGGGCGCTGCCCGGGCCGGGTGGGGATCGGGACCGGAGGACTGCGGCTTCCGGCTCAGGCGCCCCTGGAGGCCTTCAGGCGCACCACGTTGCGACCCGACTGCGGGTGGGGCAGCGAGAATGAGAACGTCGATCCTTTGCCCCAGCTCGAATCCGCCCAGATCCGGCCCTGATGAAGCTTGACGAGCTGAGAGCATAGATAGAGGCCGACGCCGATGCCCCCATGCTTACGGGTCGAGGAACTGTCGATCTGGCGGAAGCGGTCGAAGATGTGAGGCATGTCGGTCGAGAGGATGCCCTCGCCCCGGTCCACCACTTCGACCACGAGCTCATCCTCGTTCTCGAGCTCGCGCGCCCGCACGGTCACCGGCTCAGACGAATACTCGAGCGCGTTCGAGAGGAGGTGCCGGAGCATCAGCGCGACTTTGGTTCGGTCGATTGGCCACTGAAGCTTGCGGGGCACGTCGAGCTCGATCTCACGGCCGGGGAAACGTTCCAGAGACTCCTCTGCGACCTCGCCCAATAGCTCGGCCACCTGGGTCTCCTCGTGCTTGAGGACGGCCACCCTGGTTTCGACCCCCGAGATGTAGAGGAGGTCCTCGATCAGCCGCCCCAGCTGCCCGGCCTTGGCGTCGATCGTGGCGAGCGCCTCCTTCGTGTCCTCCGGCGAGATCTTATCGCCGCGTGCCAGCAGCGTGCGGGCGAAGCCGGTGACTATGGTCAGCGGGGTACGGAGCTCGTGGCCGATCATGGCGACGAAATCGCGCTGGGTCTGTGCGATTTCGCGCTCCACCGTGATGTCGTCCATGATCAGGACGCGGCCGGTGGGGGCGCCGGGCAGGCGGACGTCGGTGCTGCGCACCTTGTAGGTGCGAGGCGGGTTGCCGGCCACGACCTCGGCCTGTTGCTCGCCGGCGTCCAGAAGCATCGACTCGACCTGGGGGTGGGCGAGAGAGCCGTCAACTGGGGCGCCTGCGGAGAAGGATGCCGAGACTCCGAACAGCGTCTCGGCGGCGGGGTTCAGCGCCACGACCCGGCTGTCCGAGCCGGCCAGGACGATGGGGTGTGGCACGCCGCAGATGATCGCTTCGAGCTCCGACTCCTTGCGCTGCAAGACTGCGTGGAGCTGGGCCGCGCTGAGGGCGCTGGCGCTCTGCTGCCCGTGCGCCATCAGGAGGTCGTGGCGCTCCGCAACAAGACCCGGTTCAGGCGCCACCACGATTACGCCCTTGGTGCCGCGTGCGGTGCGAAGACCCACGCCTACGAGCAGGTCGGGCCACGGCCCCACCACGGTAGTCACGGTGTGGAAGTCGATGGCCCTCTTCACCTCGTCGTGGTCCATGACTTCACGGATGGTGTCCTTCGTGAACCCACGGAACATGCCGCGCTCGATCCCGTGGGACTTATCGAGGAGGCAGACGAAGCCCCTGGGGGCCGCCGACAACCGGATCGCTCCGTCGAGGATGTGCTGAAGCAGCTCGTCGAGCTCGAGCGAGCCGAGCAGGCCGCGGCTCGATTCCACCAGGGCCATGAGGTCGGAAGAGCGGCGCTCGGCGCGCTCGTGCAACTTGGTCCGATGAATAACGGCACCAGCCTGATCGGCGAACAACTGGGCAAGTCGGAGGTCTTCTTCGTTGAAGGCAGAAGCTCGTTGATTGGTAGCGAGGTTCAAGACTCCGTTGGTTCTCCCCTGTGTTCTGAGAGGCACCACCACGCTGGAGTTGATACTGCGCGTCTTGGGGACGAAGTTCACGAATGCGTCCTGATCGACGTCACCGAGCAGTAGCGGTCGTCCTGTGGCCAGCACCCGGCCCGCCACACTTTCGCCGACCGGCTGCCGGTGGCCCACGGACACCTCGCTGGGCAGCCCGTGGCCGGCCATCAGGACGAGCGTCCGTCCGTCCTCTTCCAGGAGCATGATCGAGCCGCGCTCCGCCCCCAGCAGCTCGACTGCGACCGAGAGCATCTGGGCGACCGCGTCTGCAAGGGGCGCTTGAGAAGTCGCGATCTCGGAGACTTCCAGCGCCGCTTCTAATGCGGCCCTCCAGCGGTCGGGGCTGCGGGGCAGTGAGGCGCGGGCACCGGAGAACAAAGTCATGTCTCTTCTATCGGTGCACGCCCGCCTTCGTTGAGCACGTCTACGTACATCGAACTAGGGGACTAAATGTCGTCTCGCTCGGGCCGATAAATCAGGCAACGAGATGGTCCCACCGAGAAGGGGTTCGAGATGACCACAATCAAAGCAACTTGCCCGGACTGCGGAGAGGTCGATCTGACTGCAGAGGACATCCTGCTGCGAATCGGCGCAACACGATCGGTCAACAGCTATGGGTTCACCTGTCCCGACTGTGCGGAGTTCGTTGAGAAGCCCGCCGACGAAAGAGTCGTGCGTTTGCTGCTCTCGGGTGGAGTGGTCCCGGTCCCGATCCACGTCCCGGCCGAGGCCCTCGAGATCCACGTCGGCCCGCTGATCAACCACAACGACATCCTCGAGTTCCACGAGCTGCTCAAGTCCAACGACTGGTTCGCCCTGCTGGTGGGTCCCCAGGGCGTGTGATCTTCACAATCGCAACAGGGCCGGGACCCCATGGGGTCCCGGCCTTTTTCGTATGCAAGTGTCTTGAGCCTCTTAGACTGAGCCAATGCCCCAAATAGGACCGATGGAGATCATGCTCGTCATGGTCGTGGCTCTGCTGGTGTTCGGGCCCGAGAAACTCCCCGAGATGGCGAGGAACCTCGGGCGCACGGCGTCCCAGCTCAAGCGCATGGCCCAGGACATGAAGGACGACTTCTCGACCGCCCTCGACGACGACGAGGAGGACCGGCCCGCGCCCGGCTCGGGCAGCACCCGCCCACGCGCGGCGGGGGCCCTGCCCGCTGATAACGACTCGTCCGCGGACTCTGCCGACGAAGCGGACGAACCGCCCTCCGGCCACGACTCAGCCGAGGACGCCACCGCAGGAGACTCGGACGCCGACGAGGAAGGCGACGATCGCCCCACCCTCCACGACGCCACCGCAGACGGCTCGGACGCCGCCGAGGAAGCCGACGAGAGCTCCTCGATCCAGGCCTCCGCTAGGGGCAGCTCGGACGCTACCGAGGCCGAATACGACGAGCGCTCCACCCAGCCGGACATCTCCGCGGGCAGCTCGTCCGCCGAGGAAGTCGACGAGAGCACCTCGATCCAGGCTTCAGCTAAGGACGGCTCGGACGCTACCGAGGAAGCCGACGAGAGCACCTCAATAGAGAATTCAGCTAGGGGCTCACGTGCCGAAACCCAAGACGACGAGAGCGACTCGATCGAGGACTCAGCTAGGGGCGGCTCACGTGCCGAAACCGAGGACGGCGAGAGCGACTCCATCGAAGAGGACCTCGAGCGCCTCAACCGCCAACAACAGGATGCAGAGGCCGCGGCCACCACCACCCCAATGGGGGACTCCAAAGTCGAGCGCAGCGAGTGAGCGATACGGTCGATGCCCGCCGCCGCCGGCTGCGGTTGCGCCTGCGGCGCAAGCAGCGACGGCGCGAGGTGGCGATGTCGGTGGTCGACCACCTCTCGGAGCTGCGCTCCCGCATCATGGTGTCGCTGGTGGCGTTCGTGGGGTTGTCGATAGCAGCGTTCTTCTTCTACGGGCCTTTGCTGACCTTGATCAAGCAGCCTCTGTGCAGCCTGCCGGACAGGCTCCTCGGGCCCACCGGCTGTCAGCTGAACGTAATCGGTGTGACCGAGGGGTTCCAGTTCCGGCTGAAGCTCACCGCTCTGGCGGGTATCGCCTTCGCCTCGCCGGTATGGGTCTACCAGCTCTACTCGTTCGTCGTCCCGGCGCTGACACCGAAGGAGAAGCGCTACTCGATCCCCTTCGTTGTGTCCTCGGTGACGTTGTTCACCGTCGGGTTCCTGTTTGCCTATCTAACGCTGCCCAAGGGGGTCGAGTTCCTGATCTCCATCGGGGGCGAGGGACTCAACCCGATCATCACTGCGGAGAAGTACCTGAACTTCGTGGGCCTCGTACTGATCGCCTTCGGCGTCACCTTCCAGCTTCCGCTCGTGCTGATCTTCTTGGGCCTCGTCGGCGCCGTCACGGTCGAGCAGCTGCGATCGAACCGCAAGATCGCGCTGGTGGGGATCTTCGCTCTCTCGGCGATAGTCACTCCGAGCCAGGACCCCTACACGATGTCGATCATGGCGCTCCCGCTCTATGGGCTCTACGAGGTGACGATCCTGATACTGCGGCGGGTCAAGAAGCCCAGCCCGGCCTAGTCCGCCGCACTTAGGGTGATTGGATATGATTCGAGCGTTATGCCGGTAAAGGGAAAGAAGAAAGCGCAAGCACGCGGCAGCCAGGGAAGGCGCCGGCCCGCTGAGGCCCCGCGCCCGGTTCTAGCGCCCCGCAAGCCCTCAGCTTGGTATCGAACCGGGCCGGGCCGGGCGGTGCTGGTGATCGTGGTGCTGGCCCTCGTGGGAGGGGCGTTCGCAGCCATCGCCGCGACCCAGGAGGACGGCGGCGCCGAGGCCCGTGCCGATGTGCTGGACCGCTACACCGGCGAGGTCAGAGGCGTCCTGCAGTCGCTCAGACCCGCGGCCTCCGATATGAGCACGGCTCCCACGAGCGTGGGCGAACCCGACGCCCGCAAGGCGCTCGGCGACCGAGCCGCCTCTTGGAGGCTGACCATCGAGGGCTCCCACACGAACCTCTCCCGAGTGCTGTCTCCCGGCGCCGCCCAGAGCGCCCACAGCCTCTTCCTGCAGTCGGCGCAGATCTATCTGGCGGCGGCCAAGACCTACGTGCTCGCTGCGGAGATCGAGGGCGACCTCGCCGACAAGGTGCTGGCGCGCGCCGCCGAGCAACGCGACCAAGGGGGGCAGTTGTGGCAAAGCGCCACCGTGCTGCTCGACGAACAACGGGCCGAGGTCGAGCTGGAGGTTTCGGGGCTGACGCCGCCCAGCCTCCCACCGGCTCAGCCGCAGGACGGAGCCGGCGCCGGATCAGGGCAGGGTGAGGGCTCGGGAGAGGGCAGCGGCGGAGGCTAGCGATCCAGGCGCTCGGATCTCTCCGGAGGTCTTCGAGGCGTCCTACGATTTTCCCTTCGACTCGTTCCAGCGCCGGGCGCTGGCCGCTTTGGAACAAGGCCAATCGGTGCTCGTGGCCGCACCCACCGGCGCCGGCAAGACCGTGGTGGGGGAGTTCGCCGCCCACTTGGCCCTCAGAGGCGGGGGCCGGACCTTCTACACCGCTCCCATCAAGGCGCTGTCAAACCAGAAGTACGCCGACTTCTGCGCCCTCTACGGGCCTACGAACGTCGGGCTTCTGACCGGCGACAACTCGATCAACGGCGACGCCCCGGTAGTTGTCATGACCACCGAGGTCCTCCGCAACATGATCTATGAGGACTCCGAGGGTCTCGACACGCTCCACTGCGTCGTGCTGGACGAGGTGCACTATCTGCAGGACCGCTACCGAGGTGCGGTGTGGGAGGAAATCCTCATCCACCTCCCGGTCGAGGTCCTGACCGCGTCGTTGTCGGCGACGGTATCCAATGCCGAGGAGTTTGCACGCTGGCTGCAGACGATCAGGGGGCCAACCGAGGTCATCATCGAGGAGCACCGCCCGGTCGAGATCAGACATTGGTACTTCGCCTCAGACGAGCTCCTCCCGATGTTCGTTCAGCGCCCCGGCGGAGGCCCCATTCCCAATCCCCAGGCTCGTGCCTTCGACCCTCGGCGCAGCCGCGGCGCCGAGCGCCCTCGGCGGGGCGGCAAGAGACCGCACACCCGGCGACGGCAGATACCGGCCCGGACCGACGTCGCCGAGCGACTGCACGGCGAGGGGATGTTGCCGGCGATCTACTTCATCTTTTCCCGCCGAGGCTGCGATGCTGCGGTCGCGCGCGCGGTGGCCGAGAACGTCAGGCTCACGACGCCCCGAGAGCAACGGGCGATCACGCAGCTCGCCGAGGAGCGAACGGCCGACTTCAGCCCCGACGAGCTCGCCGTGCTGGGCTACGACGAGCTCTTCGAGGGCCTCAGACGGGGCGTGTCGGCGCATCATGCGGGCATGATCCCGCCGTTCAAGGAGATCGTGGAGGACCTCTTCAAGCAGGGCCTCATCAAGATCGTGTTCGCGACCGAGACTCTGGCGCTCGGCATCAACATGCCCGCGCGCACGGTGGTCATCGAAAGCCTCATGAAGTTCACCGGCGAGAAGCACGAGATGATCACCCCGGGCCAGTACACGCAGCTCTCGGGCCGGGCCGGCCGCCGGGGAATCGACGAGCTCGGCCACTCGGTCGTGCTTCTGCAGCGCTTTGCGTCCTTCGACCAGATTTCGAGGCTGGCGTCGACACGCACCTATCCGCTGCTGTCATCGTTCACCCCCTCCTACAACATGGCCGTTAACCTCATGCGCAACTACGACCGCTCCGAGGCCGAGCACCTGGTGAACTCTTCGTTCGCTCAGTTCCAGGCTGATCGCGAGGTGGTCGAGCTCGAGCAGACACGCGTCCGCCTCGACGGCTATCTCGCCTCCTATCGCGACAAGGCGAGCTGCGAACACGGCGACATCGGGAGCTACGTCGAGCTGCAACGGCGCGTGAAAGAGACCCAGGAGCAGCGAGGGCGGGCGTCGCGCGATGCGGTCGCCGGGGCCCTGGGGGCTCTGCGCCCGGGAGATGTGGTCGACCTGCCGGGCGGAAAGCGGCGTGGGCGCCACGTGGTGATCGATGTGAGTGAAGGGCAGGACAGGGGGCCGCGCCTGCAGGTCATGTCGGAGGAGCGCGCGGTCACCTGGCTGCAGCCCTACAACCTGAGCGCCCCCCCGCGCATCGCCGGTCGGCTGAGGATGCCTTCCGCCTTCCAGCCCAAGGACGCGCGCTCACGCCGGCTCCTGGCCCGGCGCTTGAGCCGCCTGCACGTGGAGCCGCCGCCGCAAGAGAGTGTTGGGCAGGAAACCTCGGACGACCTAAAGCGGGCGCTCGAGGAGCATCCCAGCAGTGGCTGCCCCGAGCTCAACCGCCACCTGCACTTCTGGCGCCGCGCGGTCAAGCTCGAGCGCGAGGTCGCAGGGATCGAGCGCCGTGTGAGCCGCCGTTCGCAGACCCTGAGCCGCCGCTTCGAGCGGGTCCTCGAGGTGCTGCAGCGGCTCGGGTGCGTAACGGGCTGGGCGCTTTCGCCCAAAGGGGAGACTCTGGCCCGCATCTACAACGAATCCGACCTGCTCGTGGTCGAGGCATTGGAAGAGGGGATCTTCGAAGGCCTCGACTCCGCCGAGCTCGCCGGCCTGCTCTCGAGCCTCGTCTACGAGACGCGCGGCCCCGAGATGGATGTGGTCGTGCTGCAGCCCACCAGGGCCGGGGGCCGCGCATGGGAAAGGCTTGTGCGGCTGTGGGGAGAGATCTCGGCGGAGGAGCAGATGCGCGGGCTCGAGCTCACACGCGAGCCCGACCCGGGCTTCTCGCAGCAGGCCTACCGGTGGGCGTCCGGTGCCGGGCTCGAAGACGTGCTCGGCCCCGACGATGCAGCCGGAGACTTCGTCCGCTCCACCAAGCAGCTGATCGACCTCCTACGCCAGCTCATCGAGGCCGTGCCCGAGGGCGAGCTGCTCGAGGGCCTGCGGACGTGCGCCGACTCCCTGCACCGGGGAGTGGTGGCCTACTCGTCGCTGGAGCTGTAGGGGGACCGCGGGCAATTAACGATTGAAGGTTCATACCTCAGAGGTACATAAATACGCAATCGTTGGGGGTGGGGGCCAGACACCGTCACTGCGACCGGAGGCGCCGTCCCGGCGTGGACCAACAGTGACCGCTGCGGTGGCTTGCCCTCGTGTGCGCAGTGGTTCCCTCGGTACCCCGATCGTGGATGCCGGCATGCGGCAGCTCGCCGCGCGAGGGCTTCGTGGACAATCGCGTATCCTCGTCGCCCGAGCTGCGAGGCTTATCACCCCCTCATCTCACCAAGATGACCTCTATCTCGACAGGAGCGTGGGGGCCGCCCATTTCTGGGACCCGCTCGTGGACCCGACATCGCCAATAACGCTGGGAACTGGCGGTGGGTGGCGGGTACCGGCAACGACACCAGGCCAAACCGCAGGTTCAACCCATGCGACATGCTCAGTGTTACGAGCCGGGCGGCCTGCTCGAGCTTCGTCTACGAGACGCGCCCCGAGTTGGATGTGGTGGTGCCGCAGCCGACCGGGGCAGAAGGCCGCGCCTAGGAAAGACTTGTGCGACTGTGGGGGGAGAGATCTCCTCGGAGGAGCAGATGCGGGTGCTCGAGCTCACACGCGAGGCCGACCAGACGTCCATCGCACTTACCGGCAACGAGCGGCGGCGGCGGGGATGAGCCTTCAGGAGTATCTGCTTTCGGAGCTGACGCGAGCGGCGCGCACGAGGACCCCCGCCGAGCTGGTCGCGGAGGTCGAGTTGCGCATGCGCACCGAGGGCACCGACGGCTTCGCGACGGTGAGCTCCGCAGATCACGTGCGAGCCGAACGCGGCTCCCACTGAGCGCACGACTCTTGTGGCGGTCTACGACTCCTCGATCTACGTGGATGCGCTGGTCGACGTGGGGGACTGGGGGTCAGAGGCCCGCGCCGAGCTTCATCGTTGCGCGGTGCTCGAGGTGCCCTCGATCTTTGCGGCCGAGGTGGTGTCCGCCCTCCGCGCCCTAGTGATACGCAGCGAGCTGAGTCTCATTAGGGCGATGGCGGCCGTCGAGCAGGTTCGGGAGACTCGCACCATCGAGTACCCGTTCGAGCCGTTCGTTAGGCGGGCATGGGAGCTCAGGGACAATCAGACGGTCTACGACGCGTGGTATGTGGCGTTGGCGGAATGGCTTCAGTAGGACCTCGTGACCGCCGACGACCGTCTGGTTCGGGCCACCGGGCCGCGCTGCCGCGTGCGCCATCCGGGGCCGCGACAATCCACTGAGTGCCCCGCGGTTGCCGGCCCCCGCCAACTCTGAGTCCCCAACCACCTCCCACGTGGTTACGGCCCCAAAGTTCGACCGGGGGCACTCGGCCCCGGGCTCGCGTTCGCTCGCTCGCGTGGTTGACTGCTCCTCAGGAATCCACGCGCTAAAGCAAACGGGGCCGAAGATATGCGCATTCTTCTGAGCGGGGCGAGCGGTTTCATCGGCAGCGCGCTTCGCCGGGCATTGCATCAGTCCGGCCACGAGGTGAGCGCGCTCACCCGCAGCGCCCCGGCCGATTCGAGCGCGGTGCAGTGGGATCCCGCCGCCGGCGAGCTCGACCCCGCCGCGCTCGAGGGCTTCGACGCCGTCGTTCACCTGGCCGGGGAGGGGATCGGCGACCGGCGCTGGAACGAAGCTCATAAGCGGCGTGTGAGAGACAGCCGCATCCAGGGCACGACGCTCTTGTCCCGAAGGCTCGCGGAACTTCACAAGCCCCCGCCCGTGCTGTTGTCGGCTTCGGCCATCGGCTACTACGGAGACCGGGGCGGCGAGATCTTGATCGAGAGCGCCCCGGCCGGCGGCGGCTTCCTGGCAGGGGTCGTGGAGGCGTGGGAAGAGTCCACGGCTCCCGCTCGAGACGCCGGCATCAGGGTCGTGACGATGCGCTCGGGCCTCGTGCTGGATGGCGGCGGCGGAGTCCTCAAGCGGCAGCTGATCCCCTTCCGGCTGGGCGTGGGGGGCAGACTGGGCGCGGGGCGTCAGTACTGGAGCTGGATAACGCTCGAGGACGAGGTGCGGGCGATGCAACACCTGCTCGAGGCGGAGGTCTCGGGAGCCGTGAACCTGACCGCACCGAGCCCCGTCACCAACGCCGAGTTCACCGCGGTCCTCGGCCGGGTGTTGTCGCGGCCCACGCTCCTGTCGGTCCCCCCCATCGCACTCGAAGTTGTCCTGGGCAAAGAGATGGCCACCGAGATGCTCTTTTTCAGCCAGCGCGTGGTTCCGTCCCAGCTCGAGGGCTCAGGCTTTCGTTTCCGCCATCCCGAGCTCGAGCCTGCGCTCAGGGCCGTGCTCGGAAGATAACTCCGGGAAGGGCATGTCGACGGCCGTCGTCCTGTTCAACGGGGACCTGAGAATCCACGATCACCCGGCTCTCAGAGGAGCGGTCGCCGCCTCCGGGCGCGTGATCCCGCTGTTCGTCCTCGACGACGCCATCCTTCAGAGCGACTACGCCCGCCCCAACCGCCTAGCGTTCATGCTCGACTGTCTGAGAGACCTTCGGAGCGCGCTGCAGGATCGGGGCGGCGATCTGTTCCTGCGCTGCGGGGATGTCGTCGCAGAGACGATGGCCGTGGCGGGTCGGCGGGTGCGCAGTCCGTCTGGGTAAGCGAGGATTACAGTTCCTATGCCCTCATGAGGCAGCGGCGGCTACAACGAGCCTGTGCTCGGGACGGCATCGAGCTCGCTATGCGACCCGGCGCGACGGTGATCGAGCCGGGAGCCATCGTTCCCACCGGTGGCGATCACTTCAAGGTCTTCACTCCCTACTTCCGCAAGTGGAGCGCGCTGCCACCCCGGACGCCGTTACAGGCACCGCGGCTCGTGCCGGTCGCCTCGGGGCTCACGAAGGGGCTCTCACGCTCTCCCTCGTTGCAGGCGCGGTCTCGCCGGAGCTGCCCGCGGGAGGAGAGTCTGAGGCTCGCAAGCGCCTGAGCCGGTGGCTGCGCTCGAGCCTCGAAGGCTACGAAGACCATCACGACGATCTCTCGGGCGACAAGACCTCTCGCCTCTCGCCCTACCTTCATTTCGGCTGTCTGTCGCCTGCGGAGTCGGTCGCGCGCGCTGAGGGCAAACCCGGCGCCGCGCGCTTTATCCGGCAGCTGTGTTGGCGCGACTTCCATCATCAGGTGCTGGCCGCAACTCCCGCCCTCCCTCGCGCCGACTACCGGAGTCGCGGTCATCGCCGGCGTGACGAACCCCCGGGCGCTGCAGGCGTGGAAGGAGGGCCGTACCGGCGTCCCGATCGTGGACGCTGGCATGCGGCAGCTCGCGCGCGAGGGCTTCATGCACAACCGCGCGAGGCTTCTCACCGCCTCCTATCTCACCAAGGACCTCTGCCTCGACTGGCGCGTGGGGGCGGCCCACTTCTGGGACCTGCTGGTGGACGGCGACATCGCCAACAACGCCGGCAACTGGCAGTGGTCGCGGGCACCGGTAACGACACGAGGCCCAACCGCATGTTCAATCCGATCCGCCAGGCTCACCGTTTCGACCCGGACGGGAACTACGTCAGCCGCTACGTTTCAGAGCTGTCGGGCATCGAGGGGGCCGCGGTGCACGGCGCCGTGGAAGCTTGCCGAGAGCAGGAGGGCCGTGCTCGACTACCCGGCGGCCATCGTCGATCCAGCTAAGGCTCGCGGTGGCTAACGACCACGGTGTGCGTTTACCCACGGTTTTTTGTGTGCAGAGGACCGCGGAACGCTTTTGCAAACCGTGCCTGGCGGCTCATGCCTCTCGGGTGGCCATCTCCGCCAAGACCAGAGCCCCCGTCGCTCCGGCCCGGCCCCCGAGGGCCGCGCCGAGCACGAAGTCCGAAGCCTCGTGCTCGGCCAGACCGGGGTAGCCGGCCAGGGTCTCCTGTAGTCGGGCCCTGGTCCGGGTCAGAAGGCCCGGCATCTGAGACACTCCTCCGCCGAGCACGATTCGCTCCGGAGCGATCGTGTAGATCACGTTGCGCAGCCCCGCCGCCAGATAGAACGCCTCCAGCTCCACGGCGTCGCGCAGGTCGCCGCCGCTCAGCTCTTCGGCCGGCCGCCCCCAGCGCGCCGCAAGGGCGGGCCCCGAGGCCATCCCCTCGAGGCAGTCGCTGTGGAAGCCACAGCCGCCGGGGTAGTCGTCGCCCGGCAGCCGGGGCACGACGACGTGGCCCATCTCTGCATGCACGAGGCCGTGGGCGACCTCGCCGTTGATCACCGCGCCCGCCCCGATGCCGGTACCCACGGTCATGTAAACGAATGTGCTGAGTCCCCGGGCCGCGCCGGCCCGGCCCTCGCCCAGCGCGGCGCCGTTGACGTCGGTGTCGAAGCCGACCGGAAGACCCAACCCTTTGTGGAAACGCCCGGCGATGTCGGTGTGGGACCAGCCGGGCTTGGGGGTGGACTTTATGAAGCCGTACTCGGGGTTCGATCGGCGCAGTTCCACGGGTCCGAAGGAGGCGATGCCCACCGCGTCGAGCCGGCCCCCGGAGGATACGAAATTGGAGAAGAAGGCGGTGGCCGCGGCAAGGGTCTCCTCGGGTGTGCGTGTGGGAAAGCGGGCTTCTGAGTCGACGTGCTGCGCGGAGCTTCCCGTGACGCAAATGAATTTGGTACCGCCCGCCTCCACCCCTCCGAACATCATCGTTGGGCAGCGACTATAACCCTCAGCGATTAAACCTACGTATTAGATACACCTTGATCAATTGCCCCCAACCCCCTAGCTTTATGAATGCAGTCTAAATAGATGGATGAAGCCGGATCGGGCGCCCGCCCGCAGGGTTTCGCCGATTGAGACATAGGGGGAAGCATGCGCAGTTCGAAGTCCATGCCCGCGCGGGCACTAGTTCTTATTACGGCCGTGATAGCTGCGACGGCCGCCGTTCCCGTCGGGGCGCTTGCCCAGACGGTCCCCGGATACGAGCTAACGCTGACGCCGGCTGGGGGATTACGCGAGACCGGCACCTCGCTGGAGCTCATTGCCACGGTCGAGAACATGACCCCCGGAATAAGCGCAGAGGTCGACATCGAATGGCGCGCAAGTAGCGCCAACGACCCCGACGCCTCCACCAGCTACGACTCACCCGACGAGTCCTGCACGGCTACCGACAAGAACGCCGACGGCACCGGCTCCTGCAAGGTCAGCTACGTCGGTATGACCAAGGGCAACGACGAGATCATCGCTTGGGTCGACGATGACAACAACGACACCACGCAAGACCTCGACACGACCGAGCCCCAGCTGACTCCCAAAGGCACTGTGGGCGAGCCGGACGACACCGACCGGATCGGCAACTGGTGGTTCGACGGAGTAGAGGACGGCGCAGAGCTCGACTGCGAGACCGAGACCCACACCGGTTTCACCAGCCAGGCACGGACCTACACGTGCTTGGTCGAGGGTCCCTCGGGACCCATCGCCGGCGCCCGCGTCGACCTCGAGAACCTCGGGGGCGCCAATGACCCCGACGACTCCGATGGGCTCGAGGAGGGCACCACGAATACCACTCCCGACTTCAACAACGCCTGCAGCTCGCCGGGCAACCCCGACGGCACCGATTCCACGGGACGCTGCACGATCACGGTCGCTGCTTCCGAGGGTGAGGCCGGGACGGCGGAGTTGTGCTTCTGGGTCGACGAGGACTACACCTGGGCCAATGACTTCGAGCCCTTGGGAGTAGAAGAGCGTGACGGCGGCCGCTGCGATGAGGAGCCGCAGGACGAGTCTTCAGGCACCGACGAGCTCCTGACCGACGTGGTCGTCAAGACCTGGGACGTCCCGGACATCAAGACCGGCGCCTGCGCCGGTATGAACTACAGCGACCGCAGGTCCAGCGGCAAGGGCGGACAGATAATCAGCGGATCGCCCTCCGCCGATGTCCTGGTCGGCACCTCCGGAGCAGACGTCTTCTGCGCCTTCGGGGGCGACGACCGCATCAAGGGTCTGGGCGGAAATGACCAGATCTACTCCGGGCTCGGCAACGACGAGCTGTGGGGTGGCTCCGGCGCCGACGTGCTGTCCGGCGGATGGGGCCGGGACTTCCTCTCCGGTGGCGGCCAGGCCGATGTGCTGGCGGCCGGCGACGGCGAGGACATTGTGCAGGGTGGCTCCGGCCGGGACCAGATCGACGGCGGGGCGGGCCGTGACCGTCTCTTCGGCGGCGGAGACGCCGACAACATGAGAGGTGGCACCCAGTCCGACTACCTCGAAGGCAACGACGGCAGAGACGTGCTCAAGGGTGGTCTGGGTGTGGACCGGCTCCTGGGCGGCAAGGGTATAGACAACTGCAGTGGGGGCACCGCTTCCGACCAGGGGTGTGAGTTCTAAGCACTGCGCTCTGTGGGTGCCCGGGGCTGAACGTCTAGCCCCCGGCCGACGGCAACAAAGCGGGTTCCCACTCGGAACGGGGAGCCGTCTCAAAGGCAGACCTGATTTCCGGCACGGGGGCGAGCCGGAGGCAAGAGAGGCTCGGCGCAGCTGGATACCGCTGCGCCGGCCTCTTTTGTCGCACAATGTCCCCTATGACAGGTCTTGTGGTTGCGGCTGCCGCCCTCTTGCTGACTCTGGCGCCGAGCTCGTCGCAAGAACGGCCGGCCGCGGCTCAGGAGGTCGCCCCCTATCTGCCGGTGACGATCCAGGCGGTGCCGCCGATCGAGGGCGTCAGGTTGGTCCTGGACGGCCGCAGCCTGACCACCGATCACAACGGCCTCGCCTTGGCGAGGCTTAGGAGGCCGGGAAGCCACAACCTGACCGCTCCCGACCTTCAGAGGGTCGAGCCGGGTGTGCGAGTGCACTTCGCCCACTGGTCGGACGGAGATTTTCCGAGCGTGAGAAGGCTAAGTGTGACCACGTTCACATCCCTGGAAGTCGGTTTCGACGTGAGCTATTCGACCCCCGTGAACTTCGTCTCGACCGCCGGCGATCCGATCGCTGCGGAGGGGATCGACTCCCTCACGATCGTCGATGACCGGGATACGGGGTATTCCCTGGCCACGGACGGGCCCCAGTGGCTCCCGGGCAGCCGCGCCCGCGAGAGCGCCGGAAGCATCCGCTCGGAGGAGATCAGCTACGCCGTGGACGCAGTCGTGGCGGGGGGCCGCGACCGGCTGGCTCCGGGGCAGCCACGCTTCAGCCCAAGCCCGGAGCAGAGTTGGAGCATCGTCCTCGAAGGCTCTGCTGGTGATGAGCCGCTCACGGAACCCTCCGCGGCCCGCGGCCCGCGTGCCACGAACCACGTCGTCGTCACTGTGAGCGACGCCCTCTTCGGCTTCCCCACTGGCTCGGCAGTGAGCATCACGGGGCCCGACGGGCGCTCGGAGCGCCACGAGCTGGGACCGGGCGCCCGGCTCTCGCTCGAGGAGGCCGGCGCCGGCGACTTTCGAGCAACAGCGCTCGGTCCCGGCATATCCTTCGCTCAACAATTCGATCCCTCCCGAGCAGAGCGAGTGAGGCTGAGCGTGATCACCTACCTGGACATTGCCACCGGGCTGCTGACGCTGGTCCTGGTGGCCGCGGGCGTTCTGGCGCTCGCCCGCCGCATCGGTTCTCCGAAACCGCAGCGGGGCTCCAGGGCCCGGCCCTGGTTCTCGAACACTCGGGATCGGGCAAAGGCGGCGCCTAGGCCGGCCCCGGCACGGGGTGCTGGTAAGCCGGATACCCCGGCCGCTTCAGAGCCAGGTCTTGTTCCTACGGCTCGCCCCACCCCCGAGCCCGTGCCGAGCCTTGCC
>DASRPA010000193.1:0-17451 GCA_035646635.1 Actinomycetota bacterium
TGATCGAGCATCACCAACCCCACAGCATCGGCGGCGCCGGCGAGCGCGCGGGTGAAGGCGAGATCCTCAGGGCTCGGGCTCGGATCTCCCGAGGGGTGCGTGTGGACCAGCGCGAAGGCCGAGCCACCGCAGCGAAGAACCATGGTGAGCACTTCCTTCGCGTCGAGCAGGCAGCGACTCTCGGTACCTTTAGAGATGGGTTCAATCCTTAGAACTCGATGAGACGCGTTGAGCACCACCACAAACGATTCCTCTCGGCCCGGATCGGTGATGCTCCGGCGAACGACCGCGGCGATGTCGCCGGCATCCCGGAGGCGAGCGGCCGAAGGGATCTCAACGGCTGCCGCCCGCCGACCCAGCTCGAAGGCGGCCATGAGCGAAGACGCCTTGGCCGGGCCTATGGCATGGGTTTCAGCCAAATGGGGAAGCCCCCTCCCGGCGAGCGACCCCAGGCCGCCGTGGTCGGCCAGCAGCTCGTGGGCGAGCTCGAGGGCATTCCGACCCGGGGCTCCGCTGCGCAGTACTAGCGCCACCAGCTCGGCGTCGGTTAGGGCAACCGGCCCGAGGCGGTCGAGGCGCTCACGCGGCCTGTCCCGCTCGGCTATCTGGGCCATGGATACCGTCATTCAGCCACCCTAGGGATCAGGTGTGACATTCATCCCCCGAGGTGTCGTACCGGCTCGTTACCATTGTCCTTAGAGGAGGAGGTCCCAAGAGGACGTGAACCACGGCCAGATCGTTTCATTCATATGGGGCGTTGCGGATCTCATTCGCGACACCTTCAGGCGCGGCAAGTATCAGGACATCATCCTTCCGCTCACCGTCCTCCGGCGCCTCGACTGCGTACTCGCCTCAAGCAAAGAGAAGGTCCTGGAAACCAATGCGAGAATGCAGGCCAAGGGCCTCGAGAACCCCGACCAATTGCTGCGCAAGGCCTCCGCGTACGCCTTCTACAGCACCTCTCCCTACGACTTCGACAAGCTTCTGGCCGACGCACCCAACCTCAAGAGCAATCTTAACAACTACATCAGTGGGTTTTCGCCCAACATGGGCGAGGTACTGGACCGATTCGATTTTCCCAACACGATCCAGAAGCTCGATGAGTCCGGACTCCTGTTCAAAGTGGTCGAGCGATTCAAGGGTGTCGACCTTCACCCCGGGCTCGTCGACAACGCCACGATGGGCACCATTTTCGAAGAGCTGATTCGCAAGTTCAACGAGGCCCTCAACGAGAACCCCGGCGAGCACTTCACTCCCCGCGACGTCGTCCATCTCATGGTCGAGCTGTTGCTCGCCGGCGACGACGAGCGGCTATCCAACCCCGACCTAGTCGTGAAGATCTGCGATCCTTGCTGTGGTTCGGGCGGCATGCTCACGATTGCCAAAGAGCAGATCGAGGCGTCCGACGCCAAGCACGCACAGGTCCACCTCTTCGGCCAAGAGGTGAATCCAGAAACCTACGCAATTTGCAAGTCCGACCTGTTCATGAAATCGACCGACGGCCGCGACGGCGAGAACATATCGTTCGGCTCCACACTCGCTAACGACCGCCACGGCGATCTCCGCTTCGAGTACCTCATCGCGAATCCTCCCTACGGCAAGGACTGGAAGGGCGACGAGCAAGGCGTTCGCGCCGAGCACGAGAAGGGTGAGGCCGGGCGCTTCTCCCCCGGCCTCCCGCGCATCTCCGACGGACAACTATTGTTCCTACAGCACATGCTTTCCCGCATGGCGCCCTCGGAGGAGGGTGGGGGCCGCGTCGCAATCATCATGAACGGATCGCCGCTGTTCACCGGCGACGCCGGCAGCGGAGAGAGTGAGATCCGCCGGTGGGTCATCGAGAACGACTGGCTCGAGGCGATCATCGCCCTGCCCGAGCAACTCTTCTACAACACCGGCATCGCCACCTATGTGTGGGTAATGACCAACCGCAAGCCTTCCGAGCGCAAGGGCAAGATCCAACTGGTCGATGCCACCTCGTTCTGGGCTCCGGGGGCCGCGGCCGACAACCGCCGCAGCCTCGGCGACAAGAGAAGACACGTCCCGAAACCGAAGGCCCAAGAGATCGTCGATCTCTATGGCGCCTTAGACGAGCAAGATCACTCCAAGGTCTTTGATAACGAGGGCTTCGGCTATCGCAAGATCACCGTCGAGCGCCCGCTGAGACTCAACTTCCAGGCCTCGCCCGAGCGGATCGCCCGCCTCGACGACCAGGGGGCGTTTGCCAAACTGGCGGTAAGCAGGAAGACGGACGACAAAGCCAAAGCCCTCGAGGAGCAGGAGGGCAGACGGCGCCAGGACGAGCTACGCATGTTGCTGGGCTCGCTGCCCGACACACTTCACTGCGATCGGTCCGAGTTCACGGCCCTGCTGGACGAGCGGCTCGAACGGGCGAAGTTCAAGCTCCCGGCGCCACTCCGGAAGGCGGTCCTCGCGGCCCTGTCGGAACGGGACGAGGAGGCGGCGATCTGCCGGGACAAGGACGGCAACCCCGAGCCCGACCCTGGCCTCCGCGACTTCGAGAACGTCCCGCTCGGCGAGAGCGTATGCGACTTCTTCGATCGCGAAGTAAAGCCGTACGTGGAGGACGCCTGGATCAACGAGGCCGTGCGTGACGGCAAAGACGGCGAGATGGGCAAGATAGGCTACGAGATCAACTTCAACCGCCACTTCTACGTCTACGAACCGCCGCGGCCGCTGGAGGAGATAAGGGCCGAGATCCGGGAGCTGGAGAACGAGGTCGCCGGGCTGCTAGCGCAGGTCACGGAATGAACCCGCCTCTCGGAGCGCTGTGGCCGCGGATGAAGACCCTCTGTCGTGAGCCACCGGTCTATGGAGCAAATGTGCCGCCCGATACGTACGTGGGTGATGGCCTACGCTTTCTTCGTACTTCTGACATATCAGCAGGAGGCGAAGTGCACTCTCTCGCGCCCGTATTCGTAGACCCGGCAGCCGTTGAAACAAGGCATCTGCTTCGCCCAGGGGACTTGCTCATCTCGCGTAGCGGAACCCTGGGGCGCGCCGCCGTCTACGAATCTACCTTCAGGACAGCGACCCACGCCGGATACCTGGTCCGGTTTCGACTCCGTGTAGGAGTTGACTCCAAGTTCGTCTGGTATGCGGCTCAAAGCGCCTCTTTTCAGGCCCAAATCCGCCGCGATACGATTGAATCGACGATCGGGAACTTCAATGCGCAAAAGATGGGTGATCTGCGCGTCCCTTGTCCCCCTTTCGACGAGCAGCGGGCGACCGTGCGGTTCCTTGACGAAAAGACAGCCAAGATCGTCACCCTGATCGCGAAGAAGCAGCGGTTGACCGCTCTCCTCAGTGAGGAGCTTCGAGCAGTGGCCACGGCGGCAATTTGGCCAAATCAACTTCCTCCTGGATGGGCATACTCATCGCTCATGCATCTTGTGCCGCCGGGCCGTCCAATCATGTACGGAATCGTCTTGCCGGGTCCCGACGTCCTCGAAGGAGTTCCTATAGTCAAAGGTGGGGATGTCACCCAAGAACGGCTCGAAGAGAGGCTCCTCAACAAAACGACCTTCGAGATAGAGGCGCCTTATGCGCGCTCAAGGTTGAAAGGACGAGATCTCTTATTGACAATTCGTGGACAATACGGAGATTCAGCCTTGGTACCAAATGACCTTGCCGGAGCCAACATCACGCAGGACGTCGCTCGAGTTGCTCCTAAGGAGAATATCCTTGGAGAATGGCTTCTGCATGTGCTGCAGTCCGAGACAATCAGGAGCAAGATTGTTTCCGAAGCGCTTGGAGCCGCGGTCAAGGGCGTCAACATCAGAACCGTGAAACGCTTCGTCGTTCCAGTCCCTCCTCTTGATGAGCAGCAGAGAATAGCCAATCAGCTCGACAAGGCCTCGCAGCAGGTTGCTTCGTCTCAAGCTACTCTGGCGAAAGCGGTCGAGCGGTTGAAAGAGTACCGGGCGGCTCTCATCACGGCTGCCGTTACCGGGCAAATCGATATCCCGGGGACCGCATAGTGGCTCTCGATATCTCCGAGCGGAACTTCGAGGAAGCTGTGGAGGCCGGGCTCCTAAGGGGCGGACCCGACGCTCCGACCATGGCGTCGGGGCTTGCAACTTCGGCCCCCCCGTACGGACTCTATGTGGCCGGCGGCTATCACAAACGGCCATGGCAGAAGTACGACCGGGCGCTGTGCCTCGACCCCGAAATGGCGGTCGCCTTCATCCAGGCGACTCAGCCGAAGAGGTGGGAACAGCTCACCTCCCACTACAAGGAGGAGACACGAGAACGCTTCCTACGGCGGCTCTCGTCCGAGGTCGGCAAGCGCGGGCTGCTCGACGTCTTTCGCAAGGGCGTCAAAGACGCCGGCATCAAATTCGCCCTCGTCTACTTCCGGCCCGCGAGCAGTCTTAACCCGGAGCTCCAAACTCTCTACGAGGGCAACATTTTCTCTGTGGTCAGGCAATTGCGCTACAGCACCAAGGCTGAGAGCTCGCTCGATGTCACGCTGTTCCTGAACGGACTGCCCCTCTTCACCGCCGAGCTCAAGAACCTATTCAACGGCCAAGACGTGAACGACGCGATTCATCAGTACCGACACGACCGCGACCCACGTGAGCCGCTGCTCGCCTTCGGGCGCTGCCTCGCACACTTCGCCGTCGACCCGCTGGTGGCCTATGTGACAACGATGCTCGAGGGTCCTCAAACTCGCTTTCTCCCCTTCAATCAGGGCTACAACAATGGGGCCGGGAATCCCCCGCGCAAGACCGGCTTCCCCACCGAATACCTGTGGGAGCACGTGTGGTCGAAGGACTCGGTGCTCGAGCTGATCCAGCGCTTCATTCACGTAGTCGAGGAAGAGGACGACAAGAGCAGAAAGACCGGCAAGCGCTGGCTGATCTTCCCCCGCTATCATCAGCTCGACGCGGTGCGGCGGCTGATCGGCGACGCGCTCCAGCGCGGAGCCGGCGAGAACTACCTGATCCAGCACAGCGCCGGGAGCGGCAAGTCGAACACGATCGCGTGGCTCGCGCACCAGCTCTCGACCCTGCACGATGCGTCGGACGAGCGCACATTCGACTCGATCATCGTGGTCACCGACCGCAGGGTGCTCGACCGCCAGCTTCAGCGGACCATCCGCCAGTTCGAGCAGACCCTGGGCCTAGTCGAAAACATCGATCACACCTCCCGCCAATTGAAAGACGCCTTGGAGGCGGGCAAAACCATCATTGTGACCACTCTACAGAAGTTCCCAATGATCGTGAGAGAGATGGGCGAGCTACCCCAGAAGCGCTTCGCTCTCATCATCGACGAGGCTCACTCGTCACAGAGCGGCGAGAGTTCACGCATGATGCACGAAGTGCTATCGGCAACCTCGCTCGAGGAGGCAGAGGAAAAGGACAAGGTCGAGGAAGATCTCGAGGACCGGATCTTGCGGAGTGCTCAAGCCCATGGCCCGATGGACAACGTCTCCATGTTCGCGTTCACAGCCACACCTAAGGAGAAGACGCTTCAGCTGTTCGGTCAAAAGCAGCCGGACGGCAGCTACGCCCCCTTTTCTCTGTACTCAATGAAGCAGGCAATCCAAGAGCGCTTCATCATGGACATCCTGCAGAATTACACGACTTACGGTGTCTATTGGAACCTACTCAAGAAAGTGGAGAACGATCCCCGCTACGACTCCCAGAAGGCGAAGTACCTGGCCCGGCTGTTCGCCGACCTGCATCCACACGCCATCAAAGAGAAGGTGGCGGTCATGGTGGAGCACTTCAGCGAGCACTCGGCTCACCGGATCGAGGGGCGGGCCAAGGCGATGATCGTCACGCGCTCCCGCCTCCACGCGGTCAATACTGCTCTTGAGCTGAAGAAGTATCTGGCGAAACAGGGCCATCCCCATAAGGCATTGGTCGCCTTCTCCGGCACGGTGAGGGACGGCGGGCTCGACTATACCGAAGCCGGGATGAACGGCTTCTCCGAGAAGCAGACCGCAACCGTGTTCAAGCAGCAGGACTACCGCTTTCTAGTCGTGGCTGAGAAATTCCAGACCGGCTTCGATGAGCCGCTGCTGCATACGATGTATGTGGACAAGAAGCTCTCCGGGCTCAATGCGGTCCAGACGCTATCGCGCCTCAACCGCGTGCACTCTGACAAATTCGAGACGATGGTGCTCGACTTCGCCAATGAGGCCGACGATATCCAAGAGGCGTTCCAGCGCTACTATGAGGCCTCGATCCTGTCGGAGGGGAGTGACCCCAACCTGCTCTACGATCTGCAACGCAAGTTGCTCGATCGGGAGATATTCGCCGAGGACGAGGTCTCCGCCTTTGCCGTGGTGTACTTCAACCCCGACGCCACCCAGGACCGGCTCTATGGAGTGCTGGTAGAGCCGGCACAGCGCTTCGGGGACCTAGGGGACGAAGAGAGGGCCGCGTTTCGCAAGGACCTCGCCTCGTTCACAAGGATGTACGCGTTCCTCTCGCAGGTGATCACTTTCATCGACTCAGACCTCGAGTCCCTCTACCACTTCTCCCGGTACCTGCTGCGGCGGCTCCCCGGAGAGGAGAAGGGCCTCCCCTTGGAGGTGCAACAGGCCATCGACCTCGCCTCCTTCAGCATCCGGCAGCTCTCCAGTGGGATGCCCCCGCTGGAGCCGGGAAAGGGCGAGCTCAAACCCCTCACCGGAGGAAGCGACCAAATTGCTCTGATCGAGGAGAAAGAGCCGCTGTCCCGAATCATCGAAGAGCTCAACGAGCGCTTCGGAACCGAGTTCTCGGACGACGATCGGGTGTTCATCGAAGAGCTCGAGAATCGCCTGGGTCAGCATCCCGGGCTCGAAGCGAGCGTGCGGGCGAACACAGCCGAGAACGCGCGTCTGACCTTCGACCACGTCGTAGCCGATCTCTTGCAGGACATGGTCGAAACGAACTTCGAGCTCTACAAGAGGGTCACCGACGACCCTGGATTCGGCCGCTTCTTCAAGGACCTCCTCTACGGCCGCTACAGGGACAACGTCGAGAGCACCCCGCCGGGCCCCAAGAAGCCTGCCTTTGTGGATGCCGTCGCCGAGGCGTTGATCCAAGAGATGTCGCCGCAGAAACTGATCCTGTTCGGTTCCGGGGCCGGTGGAGAGATGGACGAGGACAGCGATCTCGATCTGCTCGTCGTGATGGACGAGGTCGCCGATCAGCACGCCGAGATGGTGCGGGCCTACGATGCTCTCCGAGGCCTCAAAGGCAGGCCATCGATCGACCTCTTGGTTTTCTCTCGCGCCGATGTCGACCGATGGGGAGAGGTCGTGGGGCACATCATCAACGAGGCGCTGACTGGGGGCCGAGTCCTCTATGACGCCGCTTGATCTCGCCCGGGCCTTCCTTCAGAAGGGCGATGAGGATGAAGTGCTCCTCAGCAAGCTAGTGACGGACACAGAAGTATCCGAATCCATCTTCGGATTTCACGTCCAGCAAGCGGCCGAGAAGTACATCAAGGCCGTCCTCGCAATGGATGCGTCACGGCCGACACGCGCCCATGACCTAGGAGCGCTGTTGGAAGAGGCGGAGACTCTCGGACATGAGATCCCTCCTGAGATCATGGACGTGCAGTGGTTTACTCCGTTTGCCGTTCAGAACCGCTACCCGTTCTTTAACCCCGCTCCCCCGATCGATCGAGGGGGCGCTCTCGACCTCGTTCGCTTGACGCGTTCGTGGGCCGTGGGAATCGTGAGTGCCGAATGACAGCTATGAGTCCCGCCGACATTGGCTCCCGGTATTGGGCGCGGCCGCCTTCTCATAAGGAGTGGTAGCCGGGGACGTCCTGGTGCGCTGAGTCCAGGTATACCTTCGCCTCAGGAGGCTGACCGAATCGCCCATGGCTCCACCGGATCTCGACATGACCATGCACGGTCCGCTCCTCCGAGGTTTCCCTCACCTCATACACCGCCGCCCACCGGACGCGAGGCTGGCCTCCCTCCTGGGGAGCAACCTCGAACCGGCGAAGCCTGTAGGCCTGGCGCCAGTCCCACGGTGTGTCGATCCTGAGTCTCATGGAACCATGCCGACTCGACCCGAGTATGAAGTAGGGGGCGGAACCAATGCGTAGCAGCCGCCAGACCATCGCTTCGACATTCCTTGAGCTGATGTGGGCTCTCCACGACTCAGCAGTCGCTTCGGAGACGACACGGCAGAGCCGTGCGTAGGAGTACATAGCATCAGCCGGCCACCCGCCACGCAGGGCATGGGCGAGGTGTCGTCTCTGGACCCGGGCGAGTTCGGATACGAGGGCGGGAAAAGGCATTCCTTCCACGAAAGGAATGCATGCCTGGTAGAGCTCCTGTAACTCGACCGGGGCGACGCGCTGGTACCAGTCACGACGGTTATCAACCGGAGCCTGCGAAAGAAGACCTTCCGCCAGACGGGCTGGACTCGGATTGTGAAGGATCCTTGAGAGGTACTTGCAGCTGATCAGGTAGACGTGGTCGATACGGAGATCTGAAGGAACGACCTCGTCGCCGGGAGGTCGACGATCACCAGTCCACTCAATGATTCTCGGGCGCCGGCCATTGAGGGCGCCGGGTGCGG
Source organism: Actinomycetota bacterium (assembly GCA_035646635.1). Lineage (GTDB taxonomy): Bacteria > Actinomycetota > CADDZG01 > CADDZG01 > WHSQ01 > JACDAL01. The sequence continues at coordinate 8,559 of DASRPA010000193.1, forward strand.
TCAAGAAGGCCCGCCCGTTGAGGAGACCTGCGACAAACTCGGACGCAAAGCATCCCGAGCGCCAGAGCTCAGCAAGCCGCTCCCAGTCGCCTTCTGTGAGATTGACTAGCGCAGCCGGACGCCGGGCGATGGTGATAGCCGGATCCTCACCTTCCACCATCCCGAGTCCGGTGGCCAACTCCGTGACGAACGTCCGGTCGGACGGCATATCAGCGGTTGGGCCGCCCCCGTAACGCGTAGTTGCGGAGCCGCTCCTGACCCGTACTGTCGAGCAGCTCAATCAGATCGAAAACTGGACGTCCGGGGCCCTTAACCACGCCGAGGGCGACCGCGCCGGCACTGCCTCGCGCCGGCGCGTCCGTGGTGAGAAGTACGAGTGGGAGGTCACCACGACGCTCATGGAGCACCGCGGCTTTGCCCAGCGCCTTCCACAGGGTGTCCGTGCGTCTGAGACCCGCGCGGCTGGATGTGAAGGCGCCTGAAACGTCGAATGCCCATTCTTCGCCGAACTGGTCGAGGGCAACGAAGTTCAGCACAATCCCCAAGCCGGCAACCTTGACATCAGGTCGAATGTCACTGAATCCGCAGCTGGTAAGCAAGATCCCCGCCAGATCCTTTGCCTGCCTGCCCTCGCGTACCGCCCGAGCCTGGAAGTCCTCACTGTCGTCGGCGGACTTAACGGCGGGAAGGTGCACGCGGAATGGGGTTTTCGCGAGGTCCTCATGGCGATGAAGCCGTGCGATCTCTTCAGCGACGCGCTTTCTTGAACGATCGACATAAGATCGATCGGTATCGAAGCCGATGTAGTGGCGGTGGGTACGAACCGCAGAAACAGCGGTACTTCCCGATCCCATGAACGGATCGAGCACTACATCGCCCTCGTACGTGTAGAGCTCAATCAAGCGCTTCGGGAGTGCGACTGGAAAGGGCGCGGGATGGCCTACACGAGTTGCGCTTTCGGGCGGGATCTCCCACAGGTCGGTAGTAGCCTCCAGGAACTCATCGCGCGAGATCGTCGCCGTCGACGGGAGATCGGCCTTGTGCCGCTGTTCCGGCTTCAATGCCCGGTCAAAACGGCCCTTACCGGCAATCACGATCCGCTCAGTGACGTCCCGTAGAACGGGATTGCCCGGTCGCTGGAATGTTCCCCACGCGCATGAGCTGCCGGCGGCGCGACCCTTCCACCAGATGACTTCCCCGCGAAGAAGAAGTCCGAGGTCCTGGAGGATCTCGGTCACGTCGCCAGCGAGCGAACGGAAGGGCCGTCTGCCGAGGTTGGCCACGTTTACGGCGATCCGTCCGCCGGGTTCCAGAACTCGCTTGCACTCTTCGAACACGTCGTGCAACAGCCCCAGATACTCAAAGTAGGAGCCCGGTACGCCGTTTTTACCCAAGCTCTCCTCGTATTCTTTTCCTGCGAAGTAGGGAGGGGAGGTCACGACCAGTGCGACGGAGTTCGACTCGACCTTGCTCATGTCGCGCGCATCGTGTTTGTAGAAGACATCCACTTTCTTCGGGCGGACGACCGCTGTGTCGTTGGAGAGCTCCGGAGCGACGAACCGCTCGTAGAAGGCGGATGCGTCGTGGCTCTCTCGTCGCGACGACCCAAAACGAGCGGTCGCGGTCGGCCGACGGACGCGGCCATTTCGCGGTTCCCCCATCGCCGCGGTCGTCACGACGCCGTCCTCCCATCCGAGTCCATGGGATAGCGCTGCGTTTCCCATGGACCCTCGGCGCCGGGTGGCGAAACCCGTCGCAGATAGTCGGAGATGGCGCGCGTCACGAGGAAGTTGACAGAGACGTCTCGCTCCGTGGCCGCCGCATGGAGCTCCTCCCGGAGGGAGGCCGGCAGGCGGATCGCTGTTGCGATTCGCGGCTCGTCGTAGATCCTCGGGCGGCCCATGTGATGACCCTATCTAGCGGGTGAGACGAAGTGGTGGATATCGCGCGCACTAATCCGCGAGAATTCCTCTCTGCACCGAAACGGACTGGCTAAATCATGCCCGCGGCCCGACGTCCTTTGGAGCTTTACCCACGCCCGAGGTACGTGGATCTCCAATGAACGCGGCGTTGGAAGACCTCTAGGTTCGAACTCCCGGCTCCAATCCAAGGAGGCCGGCCCGCTCTAGCCAGGGGGCCGCGCCCAGCTGCTCGAAAATGGCGCGCGCCTCGTCGACCAACGGAGATGCCTCTTGTTCGCGCCCCTGCCCCCACAGGCACTCCCCCAGCTCCAGAGATGTGACGCCCAACCAAAAAGGTACTGCCAACCCCCGAAAAAGCCCACAAGCGTCTGCGAGAAGCCGTTCGGACTCGGCGGCGTCGCCGTTCAGCAGGGCGAGACGACCCTTGGCCCTGAGCGATTGGGCGAACAGAGATGTGGGGAGCTTGCCGCGCGGGGTTCCGTCGATGATTGCCAACACACTGCGCACGGCGTCTTCGTCGTCCACCGCAAAGGCTGCCTCAATAGCCTCTATCGCTCCCTCTCGGAATAGCTCCGAAGTGACTCCGACCGTCGCGCGGGCGGCGACTGCCGTCTGCACGATCTCCAGGGCCTCGCGTCCCCTGCCGCGGGCACGCAGCACCGCTGCCTTCCCGACCGCAAAAGCGGCTCGCTCCTGCACCTCCTTTGATTCTGCGGCCTCCGCGAAGAACTCCAAATAGCCTTCAGCCCGATCGAACTCTCCACGGTACACGCACAGCAGGGGCACCACGAGGATGACGGTCGCGAAAGCGGTACGAGTCACAGAATAGGATTCGGACGGTATGTCGGCCACTGTCTTCAGCGCTGCATCCCACCTCCCGAGCGCGAACAGCGGATAGACATCTTGGGACAACAGGTTCCATTCCCATTGTCGGTGCCCGAGTTTGCGCGCCAGGACCAGTCCATCGTGCAGGTATGCCCGGGAGGTGTCGTAGCGGTCGGCGTTCATCTCGAGACCGGAAAGGTTGAAGTATGCCCGCAGCGCCGAAATGTGGAGATCATGTTCAAGCGCTATCTCAAGCGCGTGCTTGAGCAGGGCTAGGGCCTCGGCTTTACGTCCACCGAACAGCCTCAGGACACCTTGCGTGTTGAGGGCCTCCGAGAGAATGTCGGGGAGCTCGAGCGATTCGGCCGCCTCCAGGGCCATGTCGATGCGTTCTGCGGCGAGTTTTGTCTCTCCCGCGAACAGGAGAAAGCGGCCCAACTGGGCGGCCAGCGACGCGACGCCCTCGTCCAGTTCGTCGCCGGAAAGCACGGCGAGCGAGCGGTCCATCATCTCGACGCCATCATCGATCCGACCCACGTTCCACAAGCACTCACCGAGGCTCGCCAATACGCGTGCGGCGCGATGGCTCTCGTCTTCGCGCTCGAGCACGCCTAGAGCTTGCTGGAGATGGGCGATTGCCCTTTCGGTTCTGGCGCCGGCTGCGGCCATGTCGCCCGCCCGCTCGAGCACAGCCGCGCGCTCGAGGACGTCGTCCGACATCTCCGCCGCCCGTAAAAAGTAAGCCTCGGCCTCCTCGTTGGCCGCAAGAGAGCCCGCCCGCTCACCCGCGCGAGCAAGCAGCTCACTCGCCTTCTTCTGCAACTGCGATGCATCGGCCTCATCCGGTGCCAGCCGGAACGCCTCTACATAATGGGATCCGATGACTTCTACGATCTCGTCGGGATCGCCTCCCCGACTCGTCTCGAGGTAGCGCGCCGCGGCAATGTGCCTAAGCTTGCGATCGCGTTTGGACAGAGTGTTGTAGGCGACTCGCCTGAAAAGGTCTTGCAGGAAGCCGTACTGTCCCGCCTCGGGGGAGCGAGGATCGGCTTGCAGCCCGAGCAGGTCCTTGCGCACGAGGGACGCAAGCAGTGTTTCGAGATCCCCTCGATCGACCTCGCGCAGCGACGCAATGGCGGCTCCCGTGAAAGTCTTTCCGAAAACGGATGCGTCCTGCAGCAGGTGGCGCTCGGCACCAGGGAGCCCGTCGAGGCGCGCCGCGATGAGAGCCTGCAGCGTTTCGGGTATCTCGAGGGTCATCGTCTCGGAGCGGGTAGTGAAACTGTTTCCTTCCTTCACGACGAGGCCACGATCAGTCAGCATTCGCACGGTCTCGACGGCATAGAGCGGCACCCCTTCAGCGCGATCTACGATGTCGTTGCGCAGTTTCTCCGGCAGGCCCGGCACGAGCCCCTCGACCAGCTCCCGCATGGTGTCTTCGGACAAAGGATCGAGGAACAAGGACGTGAAGTTGCGCTTACCGGCGCCCCATGTCGGTCTCTGCTCGAGCACTTCTGGGCGTCCGAGGGTCAACACGTAGATCGGAAACTCCTTGGACCACTCCAGGAGGTATTCGATGAAGTCGAGCAGCGATGCATCTGCCCATTGGATGTCATCGAAGACCATGACGACGGGAGAACGATCCGCGATGCGTTCGAAGAAGAGTCTCCAAGCGGCAAAGAGGTCTTCGCGTTGACGAGCGGTGTGCTCCTCGATACCCAAGAGATGAGAAATTCGAGGTTCGATCCACCGGCGCTCGCCGGGGTCGGTGACGAACTCTTCGAGACAAGCACGCAGCTTCTCCAGAGCCGATGCCGAGCCCTCACCCTCTGAGATGCGCAGCCGCATCCGCACCATCTCGGCCAGCGCCCAATAGGTCACGCCCTCGCCGTATGAGAGACACCGCCCTCGATGCCACCAGATGTCCTGGGCGAGCCCGTCGATGTACTTGAAGAACTCCCAGGCGAGGCGAGACTTGCCGATGCCGGCAACACCAACGACGGACACAAGATGGACCCTCCCGTGCTCGGCGCATGCGTGGAAGAGCTCCTTCACGAGACGCAGCTCCCGTTGGCGGCCGACAAACGGCGCCTCATAGCTGGACGACTTGATCGCACCACCGATGCCCGCGATGATCCGCTCGGCGCGCCACAGCTGCAGTGGCTCCGATCTGCCCTTGACCTCCCGCCGCCCTGCGTCCTGGTAGGCAACGGCCGACTCGGTGGCGCGGCGCGTAGCGTCCCCCACCAGAACCGTCCCGGGAACCGCAAGTGTCTGTATTCGGGAGGCCGCGTTTACAAGATCCCCCGCCACCATGCCCTGGTCCTTGGCACCGATAGTCACCGCGGCCTCGCCCGTGAGTACCCCGGCGCGCGCTCTGAGCTCAGTCAGCCCCACCTCGGTTCCCAGCTCGCTCACGCCCTCGACCAGCTCCAAGGCGGCCCGTACGGCGCGTTCGGCGTCGTCCTCCTGGGCCGAGGGCGCTCCCCACACCGCCATCACCGCGTCGCCGATGAACTTCTCGACCACCCCCCCGTAGAGGGTAATGAGGTGGCGTGCCGTTTCGAAGTAGCGACCGAGCAGCTCGCGCACTTCCTCAGCGTCGCGCGACTCGGCCAGGGTCGTGAAGCCGACGAGATCAACGAACAGGACCGAGACGAGGCGCCGCTCGGCCAATCGGGCCGAAGTGGGCTCCGGGATCGGCGTCGCCGCCTCACGGGCCTGCCCTGCCTCCGAATTCCTCGACGGTGTCGAGCCGCCAAGCCCGCTGCCACACTCCCCGCAGAACTTCGCAGCAGAAGGGTTCGCCCCGCCGCAGGTCGGGCACAGCGATGCGAGGGCAGCGCCACATTCGATGCAGAACTTGCGGCCCGCCTCGTTTGCCGTTCCGCAGGAGCTACAGATCAAGCCATCTCCCCTCTGCTGTTGCCCGCTCCAAATAAAGTAGCCGACGTCATGATCCGCTACGAGTGCTCCATCTCGGGCCAAAGAATCCTACTCAAGACCAGCCAACCCCAACTCCGGCGGCATATGCGTGGTCTGATCTCATTTTGGAAGCGAAGGAGACCATTGAAACGACTTCTTACGGAGCAGCCGATCCTCGGCATCTTCTCCGTCGGATACCTCGTCGCGTTCGTCGCGTTCGGGCTCTCTTCGGATCTGAGCCAGACGATCTTCTATGCCGTCTTCATGGTAGTGGCATTTGCCGTCGTTGCGATGACATACTCGCACTTTCGGCTGCGGCCGATCACTCTCTGGGGACTCACGCTGTGGGGAATTGCGCACATGGCGGGCGGGCTGTTGAGCGTCGGCGGAGATGTGCTTTACCGCTTCGACCTCGTTCCCGGGGTGCTGCGCTTCGATCAAGTCGTGCACGCGTTCGGTTTCGGCTTCGCCACCGCTGCATGTTGGGACGTGCTCGGCGAAGTGGTCATGCAGGGTCGAGCCGCAGCGCGCTCCGTTCTCGCTCTGCTCGGCGGACTCGGCTTCGGCGCGATAAACGAGGCTATTGAGTTTCTGGTAACCCGGATCGATCCAAGCTCGAACGTCGGGGGCTTCGTGAACACCGGCTTCGACCTGCTCTTCAATGCTCTCGGCTGCGCACTGGCCGCCACCTCGCTCTATCTCACCGACCCCTCCCGCCGTCCTCCCCATCGAAAGCACCGGCCGTAGGCTGGGTGGATGGACGATCCTTTGAAGCGCTTGCGCCCCTTGTGCCTGGGGCTGCCGGAGACGACCGAGCGCATCAGTCACGGGGAGCCGGCGTGGTTCGTGCGCGACACGAAGCTGTTCGTGACCTACGCCAACCATCATCACGATGACCGCGTCTCGATCTGGTGCGCGGCCCCCGAAGGCGCGCAGGAAGAGCTCTTGGCCGCCGATCCCGAGCAGTTCTTCCGCCCGCCCTACGTCGGCGGACGCGGGTGGCTTGGGGTCTATCTCGACCGCGGCCCCCACTGGGACGAAGTCGCCGAGATAATCGCCGACGCATACCGGGAGGTCGCTCCCAAGCGACTCATCGCCGAGCTCGACAGGCAACGAGAGGAACCGGGCATGAGTGACAGCGCTCGCACCTCAAGGGGCGAGGCGCTGGTCCGCGAGCTCAGATGGGTACACGACCTGATCCGGCGCGACCTGACAACGGTGCGCCGGATGGTCCAGCAGATTTCTGCCGGCCTCCCGGCCCCCGAGATAAAAACTGGCATCGAGTCGCTCGCCGCCAACGGCCCCCTGTGGCAGCTCCGCGTCAACTGCCTCCACTACTGCCGCTTCGTACATTCGCACCACTCGCTGGAGTCGCACGCGTGGTTTCCGGCATTGCGCGCCGCGGACCCGGCCATGAACCCGGTCGTGGACAAACTCGAGACCGACCACGAGAACGTCGCCGGGCTCCTCGACGAGGTCGACGCGGCAGCTGCCCAGCTAGCAGATGCCGACTCATCCGAGCATCGCGACCGGCTGGTGGGCGCGCTCGAACAGCTCGAAGGCGACCTCCTCGCGCACCTCGACTACGAGGAGGAGCACACCGCTGCGATCCTGCGCACCTGGTCTCAATGGCCCTTCATGGAGGGAGCCGGGCCGTGACGCCGATTCGATTCGGACTGAACGTCGATCCCTCCGGCCCACGGCCCTGGGCTCGAACTTTGTCGCCGGAACCACCTGTGAGGTGGTTGGGGACGCAATGTTCCGAGATGCTCGTCGAGATCTAGGGGGTGGCGGTCTGCGACCTGAAATGAACGTCCACACACGAGCAGCTCGTTGCTAAGGCTCTGATGGCTGAGCGTCCCTCCTGCGAATGGGATCGGTGGTAGGTCCAGCTGAGACCACAGTCTTAGACGGACCACATGCCTCTGCGCGTGAGAGGGTCGGGCCATGATCAGGTACCCCGACGACATCATCCGGTCCGAGGCGGTTGGGCTGCTGCGCGAGCTGCTGCGGGTCGACACCTCGAACCCTCCCGGCAACGAGACCCCCGCGGCCGAGCTTCTGAAGCGGTATCTAGAGCGGGCCGGGATCGACTGTGAGCTGGTCGCGCGCGACCCAAAACGCGCAAATCTCGTCGCCAAGATCCCAGCCACCGGTGACGGGCCGACGCTGACGCTCCTGGGGCACACCGACGTCGTCCCCGCCGAAGAGCCCAACTGGACCCACCCCCCATTCGACGGCCACCTGGACGACGACGGCTACATGTGGGGGCGCGGAGCGACCGATATGAAAAACGAGACGGCTACGCGCGCGGTCACGATGGCCCTGCTCGCCCGCGGCGGCTTCAGACCGCGCGGGGACCTCTGGTTCGTTGCGCAGGCAGACGAGGAGGACGGCTGCGACGAGGTCGGCCTCAAGTGGCTGCGCGATGCCCGCCCTGAGATCGGGTCCGACTTCTCTATCGACGAGGGCGGGGGGATCCGCCAGGAGCTGACCGACGGACGCGTGATGGTCCCGATCAACATCGGGGAGAAGTCGACGCTCCCGGTGCTCCTCACTGCGCTCGGTGAAGCGGGGCACGCCTCGATCCCCGGCGCCGCCGACAACGCGGTCCTCCGGCTGGCTATCCTGCTCGATCGCATCGGCAGATACCGACCCGGGCGGCGTCTGCTGCCCGAGACCCGCCGACTCCTCGAGACCCTGATCGGGACACTAGGCGACGACCTCGATCGCGACCTCGAACGCGCCGTCGCACTCGAGCCCGGCTCGAGCCACGATCTTCTGGCGCTGTTCGCGACGACAATCGCTCCGACGCGCCTGCGCGGGTCGAGCGCGCGCAACGTAATCCCCGACCGCGCGTCGGCCGAGCTTGATTGCCGCGTCCTGCCCGGCACCACCCCCGACGACCTCGTCGCGGAGTTGCGCGAAGCACTCGGAGACGACGTCGCCTACGAGCTCGAGGTCCTCGAGGAGCCAACCGGTGGCACGGCCGCACCGATAGACACTCCGCTGTTCGCAGCGTGCTCGTCGTGGTTCGCCGAGCACGAGCCCGAGGTCACCCTCCTGCCCGTGATCTCGACCGGCTTCACCGACTCACACTTCATGCGCGAGCGCTTCGGCACAGTCGCCTACGGCATCTGGCCGGTGCGGGCGACCCCGCTCGACGTCTACCACTCCGGCTTCCACAACGTCGACGAGCGCATCCATGTCGACGACCTTGT
>DASRPA010000194.1:0-7873 GCA_035646635.1 Actinomycetota bacterium
CGGCACCTATCCCCCGGGAGTGGCGGAGATCGGCATCGGCCTCTATCACGCGTCGGTGCGAGGGCGGGGTGTCGGCACCGAAGCCGTGGCCCTGCTGACTCGCCACCTGTTGGAGCAGGAGGGGGCCGAGCGCGTCCAGGCATCGACCGCGGTCTCGAACCACGCAATGAGGCGCTGCCTGGAGAAGGCCGGTTTCGTCTACGAGGGCATGATGAGGGACTTCATGCCGGGCGATGGGGGCCGGGTCGACTACCGGCTCTACGCCGTCACAAGGGCCGACCTCACCCGGGCGTGAAGGCTCTCGCCGCCGGACCCTCGCTCACCGGCACGCGGGGCAAATGTCCACGGTCCGCGTTTACCCACAGTTTTCCGGGGGCAGATGTCCGCGGAGCGCGTTTGCCACCCTTCGGGCGAGGAGTCAGCTCTCGAGGAGCGAGGCCGCGGCGGTGACGATCGCCTCCGCGTCGATGGCGAACTCCCGGTAGAGCTCGGCACTGGTGCCGGAGCGGCCGAACTTCCCCAGTGCCTCGTCCGATGCTGCCAGCCTCTGAGCCAGCTCGTGTTCCGGAGCCCGCAGGAGGCGCTGGTACTCGTCGTTGGGAAGGTCGTCTATGCGCCGGCGCAGAAGCTCTCCTGAAGGCCTCTGGCAAGCGGCCTCCAGCCTCCGCCCGTATTTCGCGTCGATCACCTCCACCGTTTGGCGGCGAACATAGCCCGCAGGCGCCCGACCCGGATCCCCGGCACGACCCGGTCGGGGCTCTGCCGGTTCAGGTCGACAATCCAGATGAGGTTGTCGACTCCCTCGAGCACGGGCTCGGCGACCGTCTCCCACGCCGAGCCCTCGTCGAGCTCGGTGTCGCCCAACACCGATATGAACCGAGGGCGGGCGCCCGAGCGGCCGAAGTTGGGAGGCGACGTAGCGTTCGGTCAGCGCCGCGTAGTTGGGGGCGACACCCGAGGCCCACGGAGCCGGTCGAGAAATCGACGGGGTCGGGGTCCTTGGTGCGGCTCGGATAGGCCTGGAGACCGTGCCACGTCCGCAACGTCGTTAGGTACTCCTTGTCGAGGGCGCCGAGAAGGTATTGGGAGGCGTGAAGGCAGGCGAGGCGTGGGGCTTGATCGCCACACCCGCGCGCAAGAAGTCGAAGTACAGCGCGGTGAGGAGGCTCACGACCGATGCCGACGACGCCTGGTGGCCGCCCACCTTGATGGGATCCGCATTCTCTCTGACCTTGTTGGCGTGATGCACCATGAACGTGGCGAGCCACAGGACGCGCCGCTGGATTCGACTCCAATACGGCGAGATCGTGGGGGGGCGATTCGGAGGACGGACGCGGTAGCAGTGTGGTCACCGCAACGACTCTGCCTTGGGCCCGGCCGGCGCCGGAGCGAGTTCTTCGGAGGCCACGACCAGGGCGCCGATACCCTCGAGCTCGGGCACGTCGCCGGCCTGCAGCCCCGAGATCGCATCGCGCACGACCATGAGCCTGTAATCACGGCAGCTAGCGTCGTAGATCGTCGCCCGCGGGCAGTTGGGGTAGTTGCAGCCCGTAACGACGAGCGTCGAGATGCCCGCGGCACGCAGATGATCGTCGAGGGGCGTCCCGAAGAAAGCACTCCAGCGGGGCTTGTAGACGACGGCTTCGTGGGAGCCGAGGCGCTGAACGCCTCCCCGAAGCAGGAGCTCGAAGTCGAGGTCGTCTGCCCCGTCCGGTGAAATCCCTGAGGCCAGTTGTGAGCCCTGCGAGCCGGGACAGACCAGCCGCACCCCACTCTCGACGAGAGAGCGCCGGCACGCATCGACATTGGAGCCATCGTCTCGGTAGAGGCGGACGATATGCACAATCGGGAGGCCGGCCGCTCGCCAGCGGCACGCCAGGTTCGCAATGACGGAGGCGGCCGCGCCGGTGCCGGGAATCGCATATGGGCCCTTGGCGAAGTCCTGTTGGGTGTCGATAGTGAGCAGCGCGGCCGATGCGAGATCGGGTTCGAGAGAGGGATCGCCCGACACACGGCCTCCAGAGTTCCACGCTCGACGGAGCTCTAGTCTAGTTGCTTCCACCAGTGTCGAGTGTGGTGAAAAGTGGCCCGGCAGCCCATGGCTGCCACTCGATGGTGCGATTTGCCTCGATCGCGGCTTCTCGCTATGGTGGGTGGGCGGGGCTCTGCAAGCACGCCCTGAGATCGGGGCCCCAATATTTTCCACACTTCCCCCCCGGAACAAACTTCAAGCTACCGACTCCATCTACCCGAGTCGGCTGGGAGGCAATCTGTGCCACAACAAAACCTCATATTCGGCGCGCGGTCGCGCCGGAATCGACGGCGAGCGCGGTTACGAGCTCGCCTCGGTCTGGCCGCGTGGATCACATCGGCGATTGCGGCCGGCGGCGGCGCGGTGACGCAGGTGCAAGAGACTCCCGGCGCAGCACTGCAGGGAGCCGTCTCGTTACAGAGCGCTTTCGTCGCCCCTGTCTTACCGCCCGAGCCCGGCCCCCCTTCATCGCCTAGATCCGGCTCCCGCGAAGCCCGCGACCAGTCGGAATCGCGGCAATCGTCACCGAAGCGCAGGCCGCAAACGACTGCTCCCTCCGACCCCATTGAGGCTGCGATTTCCTCGGCGGCGTCAGAGTTCGGAATCGACGGCGACTATTTGCGCTCGCTGGCGTGGTGCGAGTCGGACCTGGACCCCGACGCTCACAGTTCTGCCGGCTACTACGGTCTGTTCCAGTTCGACGAGAAGACGTGGTCGGAATACGGCTACGGGTCGATATGGGACCCGGCCGCCCAGGCCCGTACCGCCGCACGGCTGCTGGCGATGGGCGAGGACGACCGCTGGCCCAACTGCGCCTGACCCGGCGTCGCTTTGTGCCCTAGCGGGCCCGCTCAGAGCGGCGTGCTTCTGCACAGAACACTGCCGGAGCCGAACTTTGTGCCTGCAACCACCCCACAGGTGGTTGGGGCCGCAAGGTTGGGAGCTGGCGGCCTGTTCCAGGCTCGCTCCAAGGCTGCGCCTGTGAGAGCGCTGGGTCAGCGGGCCTTTAGGTAGTGGGTGTCGCCTTCGAGGGCGCCGGCGTCGTCGAAGAAAGCTGTGACCGGCTCGGGGAGATCGTCGTGCTCGACCGCGGCAAAGTCTAAGCGTTCGTAGTAGGGGACGAGGTGGTGGTAGCAGCGCAGATAGAGCGTGCCGCCGCGGCTGTTCATGGCCGCTTTCATCAGCTGCTCGCCCACTCCCTGCCCCCGTCTGGATGTGGCGACCACCATGTCCTGCACGATGACCGTCTGCGGCGCGACTTCGATGAAGCGGATGCACCCCACGACCGCTCCCTCGCGCGCAAAGAAGAAGGTGCCTGCCTTCAGATCCGACACCTTCCAGTCGTGGCGCTGGAGCAGCTCCTCGATGTCTGAGAGATCGTGGCGCGTTGCTCTGCTGATGAACAACTCGGCTCAGGCGGCTTGCTGCAGCTCGCCCGCCACCCGTCGCAGCTCCTCGAGCGCCTCGGCGGGCGCCAGCACCCCCCGCTTTCCTCCGGGCATCGCCCGGTCCGGGCGCATGTGCCCGTGGTAGTCGCTTCCACCGGACACCACCAGGCCGCGGCCTTGTCCGAGCGCCCGCAACGATGCCTGCTCTTCCCCGCTCCAGTCGCCGTGATATCCCTCGATCCCCTTGATGCCCGCCTCGATCAGCTCGTCGGTGAAACGCGCCAGCTCGTCGGCTTCTAGATTGAGAGTGAAGGGGTGGGCGAAGACCGGCACGACTCCTGAATCAAGCATTAGCTTGACCGCGTCTGACGGTTTGTAAAGCTTGCGGGTGAGGTAGGCCTTGGCGCCCTTGGCGAGGTAGTCGTCGAACGCGGTCTGGTAATCGGGCACCGCCCCATGTCGGACGAGCACGGCGGCGAAGTGCGGGCGCCCTATCTGAGCGCCGGGGCCGCCCGCCTCCTGCTCGACCTCCTCGAAGGTCACCGGTATCCCCAGCTCGTTGAGCCGCTCCACCATCAGAACGTTGCGATTGGCCCTGTGGTACTGAAGATCGGCCAGCGCTTCGGACAGAGGGTTGTCACGCTCCGGGATGAAGTAGCCGAGGAGATGCATGGTGGGGCGGTCGGAGGGGCTATAGCCTCGCGTGGAGAGGTCCTCGACGTCGCATGAGATCTCGACCCCCCGCACCACTTCGATGCCCACGCGCCGGCCCGCCTCGACCGCTTCGTCGCAGCCGGCGTCGTTGTCGTGATCGGTCACCGCTATGGCTTGAAGACCAGCCCGCGCCGCTTTCTCCACCAGCTCGGTCGGAGAATCGCCTCCATCGGAAACGGTTGTGTGGGCATGTAGGTCGATCACGTGCTCAAGCCTCCAGGTACTTCAGCTCAACGAGCTTGTCGATGACCTTCTTCGCCGACTCCTCGGGACTTTCCTCGGCCGTGTTGCACGTCACCTCGGGAGCGCTCGGAGCCTCGTAGGGGTCGTCGATTCCCGTGAAGCCCTTGATCTCGCCGGCGCGCGCCTTAGCGTACAGACCTTTGACATCGCGCTCCTCACAGACCTCCAGCGGCGCTTCGGCGTAGACCTCGACGAATTCCTTGATCATCCCGCGCGCCTCGTTGCGGATCGAGCGATAGGGAGAGATCGCGGCGGTTATCACGAACGCCCCATTGCGCTGCAGAAGGTGAGCCACGAAGGCAATCCTGCGGATGTTGATGTCGCGGTCCTCCTTGGAGAAGCCGAGGCCCTTGGACAGGTTCTCCCGCACGACGTCGCCGTCGAGGATCTCGATCGGCACGTCTGCGTCGAGCAGCCTGTGCTCCACGATCTGCGCGATCGTAGTCTTGCCCGATCCCGACAGCCCGGTGAACCAAATGACGCACCCGCGCTCGCGGTTCGCTAGTCTCATATTCTTATTCCTCTCTCCCTCGGATGATCGAGGGCCTGGATTATTTCTTAAGCACTGAGGTCCCGAGGGCGCCTAGCGCGGGCTCGAGACCGAACAAGTCGAGGATCGTCGAATGGACGTCCCACAAATGCAGACCCTCCTTCGGCCCTGTTTCCTGGCCGGGAGCGTTGTTCATGATGAAGATGCCTTGCTCGGCGTGGTTCGCCTCGTCGGGGCCGGTGTCGTTCTCGAACGTGTAGACCGATCCATGTCCCATCGACCCGACCGAACGCCACTTCAACTCGCCGAAGATCACGATGAGATCCGGAGCCACGCCGTTGTTCTCCTGATATATCTCTTCAGGCTTGAGCGCCTTGTTGCCCATGGGGTTTCCGTCATGGTCCACCATCGACTCGATCTTCTCGATTAGCTCGTCCCGCGTCTGCTCGTAGCGGTCGGGTTGCACGATCCCATTCGGCTCGCGCCCTTCGACGTTCAGGAACAGACGGCCATAGTAGCCACCGTCGCCCCACGCAGTTGTCTTCGACCAGTCGATGTCGAGCTTGTCAACGGGAGTGAGCCCCTCGGGGATCTCGCCCCTGAACGAGAGGTATCCCTCACTCTTCAGCCATTCGTTGAAGCACACGCCGCCCACCATGGCCTTGGCCCCATGGTCTGAGACCACCAGCACGGTCGTGTCGTCATCCGCATGGCGGAGCAACTCGCCGATCTTTCCATCGAGAAAGCGATAGTAATCGCGCAGCGACTCTTGATAGGGGTTGTTCGGCTTGTGCCGGGGATGCTGTGGGTCGATATAGGACCAGATGCCGTGGTTGAGGCGGTCGGGGCCCATTTCGACCACGATGAAGAAGTCCCACGGTTTGTTCGACAGCAAGTAGTCCGCGGCCTTGAATTTCTGCTCGGTCATCCGATAGGACTCATCCAGGATGTACTGCGTATTGTCGGTTCGGAAGTTGCGGACGTCGAAAATGTACTCGCCGATGTTCTCCTTGAGCTCGGCTTTGATCTCTTTCGGATAGGTGTACTCCGCATTGTCGTTGGGCGTGAGAAAGCAGCCGATCTGAATTCCGCGCAAAGGCTTGGGGGGATACGAAGGCGGTACCGACATGACGATGGAATCCTTGCCGGCGTCGGACAAGATGTCCCACACGGTACGTTCCTTGACCGCCCACGAGGTCGCAAACGAGAGTCCATCGTAGGTGTGGTCCTTGCGATTTCTGAAACCGTAGATGCCCAGCGTGCCGGGGTCCTTCGACGTCATCATGCACATCCAGGCGGGCACGGTGATGGGCGGGGTGATGGACTGGAGCGGGCCCCACAAACCATTCTCCCGCAGCTTCGTGAGGTTAGGAATGTCGTCCGCATACTCATCGAAGACATGACGCGGCGGAGCGCAATCGAGGCCGATGACCATGACCTTTCCTCGCGCAGCCTTCTCGGGAACCGCTCGCTCCTTCTCAGACGACTGAGAAGGCTGAGACAGATCCGTCGCCCTCTTTTTAATCTTGTCCAGCAGACCCACTTGGAACCCCCTTAAGCGTTGCTTCGTTCGGCTTCGATCAAGATGCGAGCTACTTCGGGCCGGGAGAACTCGGCGGGCGGCTCTTTTCCCTCGAGCAGCATGCTCCGCACCTGTGTTCCGGACAGATGCACATGCTGGTCTTTGCCGTGCGGGCAGGTCTTGCCCGACGCCATTCCCTCGCACGCCTTGCAGAAGAAGGAGTGCTCGAACTTCAACGGCCAGATACCAAGCTCACCGGTCTCGAACTCGTCAAAGATCTTCTGGGCGTCGTAAGTCCCGTAGTAGTCCCCCACGCCCGCGTGGTCTCGGCCCACGATGAAGTGCGTCATTCCATAGTTCTTGCGCAGCAGCGAGTGCCAGATCGCCTCGCGTGGCCCCGCATAGCGCATGGCGGCGGGGAACACCGACAGGATCACGCGGTCGTGCGGGTAGTAGTTCTCCATCAGAACCTCGTAGCACTGCATACGGGTCTCGGCCGGGATGTCGTCGCCTTTGGTTCCTCCGACGAGCGGATGGATCACGAGGCCGTCGACGATCTCGAGAGCGCACTTGGTCAGGTACTCATGAGCCCTGTGAATTGGGTTGCGGGTCTGAAAGGCAACGACCGTCGTCCAGCCGCGCTCGGCGATCTTCTCGCGCAGCTGCAAGGGCGTGAGCCGGTATTCGGCGAACTCGTGAGCGAAGACGTTCTCCAGAACGGTGACCTCGCCGCCCACGTAGACGGGTCCTTGCGCATAGAGGTGCGCGGCGCCCGGGTGCTTGTCATCGCTGGTCCGGTAGGTCTTCTCTGCCTCCTCCGAGGCGTCGTAGGAAAAGATGTCTTCGACTTCGATGACGGCGACGGCCCTGCCCTCGTGAAGGATCGCGGCTCGCTTGCCCTTCTTGAGGTTCTTCGCCTCGGCATCGGTGGCCGAAAGCGTGATCGGAAGGCTCCACGGGAGCCCGGAGGCAAGTCGCATGTCGTCGACCACGCCCCGGTAGTCGGCTTCGGTCATGAAGCCTCGGTTCGGCGACACCGCCCCGACCGCCATCAGCTCGAGATCGGAGAGCACGCGACGCGAGGTCGCTTGAATCGTGGGAAGCCCGGACGCCTCCTCCGCCAGAGCGGCGGTCTCGTCGGGGGCCGCGGCCCTGATCTCGAGGGCGCCGCCGTGGGGGGCGAAGCCGGGCACGTCCTTGAGCGAATTGGGCATGACTCTCTCCTCTGCTGACTAGGTTGCCTCAGTGGAACGGGGCAGGAGGCACCCGATTGGGGCCGAGGATTCAGGTGTTGCGGCCCGGCACACTCCTATAGCACTCTGAGTCTAACAGGTGGGTCCGGGAGGCCGGGCGTGGGGCCGGGCAAGGGCTGGGGCTCAAGTAATCAATCGCGCTCAGCGCGCTTTGGTACCTCGTCGGGCCGGGGCGGGAGCGGCAACCGGCCCCAAACATTGCCAAACATTGCAATCGTGACACTTCGTGGT
>DASRPA010000195.1:0-7903 GCA_035646635.1 Actinomycetota bacterium
GAGACAGACGCGGCTTTGTGCTACATAAGGGGCGGAATCCGCCCCCTATGTGGTTTAGAACGTAATTGGGTGCGGACAGTCACCCATGGCAGGCTTGATTTGGCACGTTCGCGATCACAGCAAAGCTTGTCCTTAGTGCACCTCCCCATAAATACGGTGGCATTCGAACGCCTCTGCATCCCCGCTCGCGGCGTTACTCGTCGCTCACGTACCTTCCAGGTACGCAGCGCTCCTCGCGCCTGGCGAACCGGGGCGCAGTGACGCTCTCGGTGCGCACCGTATTTCCGGTGCGGAGCATTTAGTCAGCATGAACTCTGATTTCTCTCAGGGAGACCTCAATGTGTTGAGGATTTCGGCGAAGCTCAGCTGCCCCCTCTCCCTCAGTTACGCCGTGGCGGCGGCCGAAACCAGGTCGGTGTCGCTTGATTGTGCCCGTAAAGGTCATGCGTTCACCGGTCTCGATTCGAACCGACGAGTCCTGAGACCTGGGCGTCGTAATCCACACAAAGACCCGAGCGTCCTTGCGCCCGATCCAGAAGCCTTCGTCTGACGGGACGGACTCTACCGTCACGCCTCGTGCCCTGACACGATTGCCAACGTGATGTTCCAGCCTCGGGGCTGATGTGGGCAGGGCCTTGCCTGAGGTGGTTAGGCGTCCTTCCGTGCCTTGCAGTGCGGGCTCCTGAACATTCCCTCCCAACATGCTCGCGGCCAACACCGCAGCAGCTACGACCGATGCCCCGCCGGCTGCGGCGGTGGCCTGGGCTTTGGGTGTTTGCAGCCGCCGCCCGAGGTACTCTTTACAACCGATGTAGGAAGGTCAGCGGGAACAGCAGTCCAACCGGCCTTCGTTTCTGTAACAGCGGCTCGCTCAGCGCAGCACAATGTTCGCAGTGCAGCAGGTGATCCGCTGTATCGAGTGCCGCCTGCCTGCGTCGGTCGCCGGCCGACAACGCTACGAGCACGGGACGACAAACGGGCGTAGGAGGACTTGCCCTTCTCAGGGCCAGGAGGAAATCGACGCGCAGTTTGGCGCGTGCTCTCGCAAGTTGGACGGCGACCGCCCCGGGAGTGACCCCCAGCTCTTGTCCAAGAGTCGCTGTGTCCCTACCGCCTACTTCGTGTCCAATCACGGCGAATTTCTCTCTTGGAGTCAGCTTCTCCAAGGCAGCAGATACCGCCGCCGATTCTTCTCGTCGCAGAGTCTCTTCCTCCGGCTGGGAAGGCGTTCTGAGGTCTATGACGCGATGGGCGTGGCGATGGTGGCGGGTCTGGTCGCGACCGAGAGACCTCGCCAGGTTGCGCGCCGTTACAACAGCATATGCAGCAAGGCCGTCATCTGTGATCCCGGGGCGAGCCTCGATGACGCGCGCCAAGGTTTCCTGGGCGAGGTCCTCCACGTCATTAGGGTCGCTCAACCTCGCGCCCAGCACTCGCCGGACCATGGCGGCGAGATCCACGACATCTGCATGCACCTCTTCTCTGGCCCGAGGTGGTAGTGCCGTTACCTTCTCGGTGGCCTCCTCTTCCGACGCTGTCCCCATCGATCCATCGTAGCCCCCTGATATCCACCGATGTTCTGTTCTGTCCCCAGATCCTGGGAGCCGAGAAGACGCGTGCGTAATGGAGAGGCTTCCAAGGCGTATACGAGAGTAGAGGCGCGCATCTAAAGAGCGAAGCAAAGGTGCCCGATCAGATCCGGCGACTGGGGGGCTCTGGTGTGGCGCACCTGGTGCCCGTCTCGCCGGAGCGGTAAGACGAGGCCCAAGAACGCAAGGGAGGGGCGAAGTGGAGATACCCAAACAGCAGGTACTCGAGTTCGTAGAAGGAGGCGCATCAGCCTTCCAGCGGGCCGACGACGAGCTGCCTGACTGCGTCGATACCGAACGGGACGAAATGCTCCTCATGGGCCTGGGAATCAACGTTCAGGCGATGCTTGGACAGCTCGATGGTGCTCCGCACGGCCACAACTCACTATCCAAGGGGGACTTGTAATGGACCAATTTACTGAGGGACTGGGAGACGCCTTCTCGTCGTTCGCGACGTTCTTGCCCAAGCTGGTCGGCTTCTTGCTGATCCTGATCATCGGCTACTTCATCGCCAAGGCCGTCTCCAAGATCGTCGGCAAGGTGTTGGAGAAAGTGGGCTTTGACACAGCGGTCGAGAAAGGTGGCGTCGGCAAGGCGTTGGAGAAGTCCAAGTACGACGCCTCCGACATCCTCGGCAAGATCGTCTTCTACGCGCTGTTCCTATTCGTGCTGCAGCTTGCGTTCGGTGTCTTCGGGCCCAACCCGATCAGCGAGCTAATCACGGGCGTCATCGCCTATCTGCCCAACGTGTTCGTTGCCATCCTGATCGTGGTCATCGGTGCCGCGGTCGCCGCCGCGTTCAAAGAGGTCATCGAGGCCTCCCTCGGTGGCCTCAGCTACGGCAAGGCGCTGGCGATGGTTGTAAGCGTGATGATCTTGAGCATCGCCGTCTTCGCCGCCCTTGACCAGCTAAACATCGCCGAGAACATCGTCACCGGCCTCTTCTACGCAGCTCTGGCCATCATCGTCGGCTCCTCCGTCGTCGCCATCGGCGGTGGCGGCATCAAGACGATGAGCAAGTACTGGGAGCGCGCCTCGCAGAAAGCCGAGCAGGAGTCCTCCAACCTCAAGGAGGAGGCGTCGGGTTCCAGGGAGCGGATACAGGAGCGGGCCCAGGAGCGCAAGGATCAGGCGGCCAGAAACGACCGACAGTGAAAGACAAGCAAGCAGAAAACAACGACAATGTAGAGGTGATCCACGAACAGGATCGGACCCGCGGCGGAGTGTCCTTTGTCGCCGTCATCACCGGTGTGGTCGTCGCCATCGGTGCCTTCGTGGTGCTGTCCGCCATCGTCGGGGGGATCCTGGCGGCGTTGGGCGTGGCGGAGGGCGGCATCTCGCCCAACGAGGTATCCACGATCGGGATCGGGGCCGGAATCGGCCTCGTCATAGCCCAGTTCCTGGCCTACTTCTGGGGTGGCTACACCTCTGGTCGGATGGCGCGTGGATCTGGAGTGATGAACGGCATCCTGGTTCCGATCGTTGCGATCATCCTGGTGGTCATCCTCGGCGCGGTAGCTGCGGCCATCACCAGCAGCGCCACCGAACTGCGGCCCTCCGACGTCCAGCAGCTGCCGCTCCCGCTGGGAGACCTCGGCGATATCGGCACCGTTGTGGGCATCGCCCTGTTGGTGGCCATGTTCGTCGCCGGGGCGCTCGGAGGTGCCCGGGGGCAGCGCTGGCACACCAAGCTGGAGAAGCGCGACGCGGCCTGAACAGGTAGAGCAATTCTCCAACTCTTCGACGTGTGACTCGCTCAGCGAGACTTTCATCGAAAAGATCGGTCTACGAAGGGGCGGGGGTCAGCTGTGGGAAGCGGGCTTCATCGGGGCGATCGTGAGGTCGAGCCTCTTCTCACCGGCCCCCGGAAAGTTCACGGTCGCCTCCAGGCCCACCGGGGAGCGGCCGATGTCGATGATCGTACCGCGGCCGTAGCGGACGTGCTCGACCTCCTGGCCGACCCTGAAGCGTGAGGGGTCGGTGGCGCCACGACGTGGCGGCTGCTTGGCCGCTCGCTTCTCGTACTCCTTCGACTCGACCAGCTGCTCGGGAAGCTCCTTCAGAAAGCGAGACTCGGAGTTGTACTGCAAGCTGCCCCACAGCGTGCGCGACCAGGCATTGAGGAGATAAAGGCGCTCCATGGCCCGGGTGATACCGACGTAGCACAGCCGCCGCTCCTCTTCGATTTCCTCGGGCTCGCCCAGCGAGCGGATATGGGGGAAAACACCCTCCTCCATACCGAGGATGAACACCGTGGGGAACTCCAGACCCTTGGCGTTGTGCAGCGTCATGAACGTCACCCCGGACTCCTCGCCTTCAGTGACGTCGGTGTCGGTGATGAGGGCGACACGCTCTAGGAAGTCCGCGAGGCTGGGATCTTCGGCAGAGCCCTCGTACTCGATGGCGACGCCCTGAAGCTCCTTCAAGTTCTCCTGGCGCGACAACGCCTCGAAGGATCGTTCGGCGGCGAGCTCGGACATATAGCCGGAGATGTCCCAGGCCAGCTCGATGATGTCCGAGACCGGGACACCCGAGTCGCCGGCCGTGCGGATCATTTCGAGCAGCCGGCTCATGGCGAGTGCCCCGCCTGCGGCCTTGCGGGAAACGCCCGCGACCGCCTCTGCCCTCCCCAGCGCCTCGCCCAAGCCGATGCCCTGCTCGGTGGCAAAGGTAGCCAGACGTGTCATCGAAACAGCTCCGAGACCTCGCCGTGGCACCTGTGAGGCTCGCTCCACGGACACCGAGTCCTGAGGGTTGGCGGCGGCGCGCAGCCATGCCAGAAGGTCCTTGATCTCCTTGCGATCATAGAAGCCGACTCCGCCAACGAGTCGATAGGGAATCTCACGTGCGGAGAAGACCTCCTCGAGCACCCGCGACTGTGCGTTGGTGCGATAAAACACAGCGATATCCGATAGCGCACTTCCGAGGTCCCGAAGCCGCCCCGCCTCGGCGGCCACGAATCCGGCTTCATCGTGCTCGTTCTGGGCGTGGTAGCGAGTGATGGGCTCGCCCCCGATCGCCTGTGTCCACAGGGACTTGGGCTTTCTCATGAGGTTGTTCTCGATGATGGCGTTCGCTGCCGAGAGAATCGTCTGAGTCGAGCGATAGTTCTGTTCGAGCGTGACGACGTGAGCGTCGGTCCAGTCTCGCTCGAAGTCAAGAAGGTTTCTTATCGTGGCGCCCCGAAACGCGTAGATCCCCTGATCGGCGTCTCCGACGACGAAGATGTTGCGCGATCTTTCCGCCAGCAATGTGGCGAACCGAGCCTGCGCGTGGTTCGTATCCTGAAACTCATCGACGAGCACGTGATCGAAGCGGCGCTGGTAATGCTCGCGAGCGTCCTCGAAGCGGTCGAAGACCTCGACGGTCCTCATGATGAGGTCGTCGAAGTCGAAGGCCGAGGCATCCTCCAGCCGCCGTTGGTATTCCCCGTAGACTTCGGCGATCGTTTGCTCCCACTTGTTGGCGGCGAAGTCTCGGTAGATTCCGGCATTGATCAGCCTGTTCTTCGCATCCGAGATGGCGGACGCAACCGCCCGCGGCGGAACCCGCTTGGGATCGATGTTGAGCTCCTTGAGGCACAGCTTGATCAATCGCTCGGAGTCCGATGAGTCGTATATAGAAAACGAGGACCTATACCCCAGCCGCGGCGCCTCCCGGCGCAGGATCCGCACGCAGGCGGAATGAAAGGTGGATACCCACATGTTGTTGGCGACGGGGCCGATCAGGGACGCGACCCTCCGCTTCATCTCGGCGGCGGCCTTGTTGGTGAACGTAATCGCGATGATCGAGTATGGAGAGGCGCCGTTGAGGATCAGGTAGGCGATGCGATAGGTCAGGACGCGCGTCTTTCCGGAGCCCGCCCCCGCCACGATCAGGACTGGTCCATCCCCGAGCTCGACCGCCTCGCGCTGGACAGGATTCAGGCCGCTGAGGAAGTCGCCGCTCATTAGGTGCACCTCCCCGTAAATACGCTCGCATTCGAGCGCCCCGGCATCCCCGCTCGCGTCGTACGGCTCCGCCGAGGTCGGAATTGGGATTCAATTTGTCGCTCACGTACCCTCCGGGTACGCTCACTCCTCGCGCCTAGCGACCAGGGCGCAGTGACGCCCACGGCTCCGCCGAGGTCGGAATTGGGATTCAATTGGTGCTGACCGTATTTCCGGTGCGGAGCACTAGGCCCTCAGCTTGGCGACGGCTGCAGTCAAACTCTGCCTTTCCCCTGAGGTCAGCCCGAGCAGCGCGTAGGCGGCCCCGTAGGTGATCAGTCCGGCCAGTGCGGTCGCGGCAAGGTCCACCAACCACGCGCCGGAGAGCGCCTGGTGCACGGCCCACGTCACCGCCAGCGCAATCACCGTCGGAGGAAGCAAACGAAAGTAGCTGCGGTCGTACGGCTGAATCTTGACGAAACGAGCGACGAGTGCAAGTCGCGCCCACTTGGACAACGCAAACGTGACCGCGTTCGCAACCGCGGCCCCCTCGATTCCGTAGCGTGGCGCCAGCGCGAATGCCAGCCCCAGGTTGAGAACCAGCGAACCCGCATAAACGACCAGGTCCCATCCCGTGCGGCCGACCATGATCAATACGAAGCCGACGCCGCCGGTGGCGACGTTTATGAACTGTCCAGCGAGCAATATCAGGAGTGCGGTTTCTCCACTTCCGTAGTCGGGGCCGAAGAGATCCAGCACTGCGCCCGGCGCTATTGCGAGCACGAGAAACACCGGTATGGTCGCGGCGAGGGTCCAGCGAGTGAACGCCTTGAAGAGCCGATCCAAGCGCGCAGTTTCCTTGCGGTTGTGAAGGTCCGCGACGTAAGGACTGAACATGAGGCTCACCGATGTCAGGAACAGGACCAGCACCTGGCCGGCTCGCAATGCGGCCGAGTAGACACCGACCTCGGTGTCTGAGACATAACGCGTGACGACGAACAGGTCGGTCCAGAACAGAAGCTGCGAGAACAGCGCGGCGGGAGCCCTCGGGCCCGCGTAGCGAAGCAGTCGCGTCAGGCCTCCCGGCTCCATCGGGCGCGCCTCCCATACTCGGCTCTCTTTTCGCCAGGCGTAGTAGGCGGCGACGGAAGCCACAAGCCACGAGAGTGAGTATGCAAGCACGCTTATGGTCGGTGTCTGCGCAACCTGCCAGCCGGCGAGAATCAGCAGCACCCACGCGATCGGCTGCCCCGCCCAGAAGATGTACAGGGTATAGCGCATGATCTTTAGACCGCGCGTCGCCGACAGCCACACGTTGGCCAGAGCAAGGAAGGGCAGGCCCACCGCGGCCGCCTCGACGACGTAGGGATAACTGTTCCCTGAGATCTGGAACAGCGAGCGCACGAGACTGCCGGCGGCCACCATGACCGCGGCCGCCGCCAGGCTCGCCAACGCTGCAATCGCAGTCGCCCTAGAGACTCCGACCCTTATCCTGTCGCTGCGACCGACTCCGATCTCGACTGCGACATCGCGCAGGACGGCCATGTCCATGCCGGCTCTGGTGGCAAACGAAAGCACGAAAGCAGCCTGAGTCATGACGGTGACGACGCCGAAACCTCCCGGGCCGAGCGCCCGGCTCAACAGGATGTTCGCTGCAAAGGTGGCGAGCGCGGCGATAACGATACCGATGACATTCTGGCCGGTACCGGAGAGGATGCTTAGATAGTCGCCCCGTGCCTCGGAAGAGGACTTGAAGCGCATCTTGTTGCCGATGCCGGGGCTTATTCCCACTCGATCGTGCCGGGGGGTTTGGAGGTGATGTCGTAGGCGATCCGGTTCACGCCCGGCACCTCGTTCACGATCCTGTTCGATATGCGTTCCAACACTTCGTAGGGAAGCCGCGCCCAGTCGGCGGTCATGGCGTCCTCGCTGGTTACGGCACGAAGCACGATGGGATGGCCGTAGGTGCGCTCGTCTCCCATGACACCGACCGATCTAACGGCGGGGAGCACCGCGAAGCTCTGCCAGATTTCTCGCAACAGGTCGGCTCGTTTCATTTCCTCGACGACGATCGCGTCGGCCGCCCGCAACATCTCCAGGCGCTCGAGCGTGACGTCGCCGATGATCCGCACGGCAAGGCCCGGTCCCGGGAAGGGTTGACGCCACACGATCTCCTCGGGGAGTCCTAGCTCCTCTCCCACCCTCCGTACCTCGTCCTTGAAGAGGTTCCGCAGTGGCTCGACGAGCTCGAAGCGCATGTCGTCGGGCAGGCCTCCGACGTTGTGATGACTCTTGATTTTGGCCGCGTCCTTCGTGCCCGACTCGATGACATCGGGATACAGCGTGCCCTGCACCAAGAACCGCGCCCCCTCGACCTCGTCGCGC
>DASRPA010000196.1:0-2218 GCA_035646635.1 Actinomycetota bacterium
CTCGACGAGGGCGTGCACGAGGGTGGCGCTGCCGGCGACCAGGAGCGGCCCGCCGTCGTGCGCCTTGAGCTTGCGGATCTCCTCGATCACGTCGCCCGAGAGCACCGTTGTGTTGTTCCACTCCGGGTACGTCAGCGTCGACGACACGACGTACTTCGGCATCGAGTTCATCTTGTCGGCGAACTCGCCGTCGAGCTCGGGCCAGGCGGCCGAGAAGCCCTCGTAGGTCTTGCGGCCGAGCAGAAGTGATTCGGCCTCGAGCACCTCGTCTAGCTTGTACTTCATCTGCTCCTCGGCCCCGCTCGCCTTCGCCTGCTGCCCGGCTCCGGGAAGGTGAAGTCAACGGTCCAGCCCGTGTGCGGGTAGGTGGGCTCGCCACCCGGCGCCTCGATGACACCGTTGAGACTAATGAACTCGGTGACGATCAGCTTGCTCATTTGTCGCTCCTTCGGGTTTGTGGACTCGTTCACTAAGACCGCGCTGCAATGTCAAACTCATCGGGCATGCTTACGCTATCCGCCGGTTTGGCGGCGTTGGGCGTCGGTCCTGTATTTGGCGGGAACGATGCCGAGGAAGCGGAGAGCTTCATTGCCTTCTGGGAAGCGGAGGGATCGTCAAGCCGTCACGGCGAACGCGGCATCTGGTAGAGCTCTTCGAGCGCTGCCTGGAGACGATTACAGAGGACTGACCTCAGCTGGGAGTCCCTGTGAAACTCGCAGCAGATGTTGAGACAATGGGATGCTGACTCATCTATTGTCGGCGGGAGTGAATGATGGGTGGAGAGCGGGACCAACCGGTGACAGGATGACTTCATTAATAGCTTGCTACCCCCTATCCCCACAGAGCGCAGATGGGAGCGGCCGTGAGTCGCTCCCCCAACTCGAATGCCTTGGGTCCGGTGTGAAACAAGACTCCGTGGATGAAGCGGTCCCCAAGCCGGTCTCGGAGCCACGTGAGATGGCGGGCGGCGCCGCGGTCGGGGCCGGCATCGGCTTTTACCTCGAAAGCGAGGACGTCTCCTCCGCCGAGCTCTGCAACAGCGTCGACCTCGTGGCGACCGTGTTCCTCACGCAAGTGGTGGAGGCGAGGTCGGGTCGCGCAGATAACCACCTCGGCTCGAAGCTGGGCGACGACAAAGGTTTCAAGCAGGCGGCCAAGCATGTCCGCGTCGCGCAGCACCGCGCGAACGTCGAGCCGAAGGACCGATGCAACCAGCGCCGGGTCGACCACATAGCGCTTCGAGCCGCGGGATAGACGCTTCAGCCGGTTCGAGGTCCACGCCGGGAGCGTATCCACAACGAACAGGTTGGCGAGAAGCCGATCGTAAGCGCTAGCGGTCTTACGGCTGATGCCCGCGGCCTCGATCAGGGTGGTATCGGCCACGACGCCGGCTGTGTTTAGCGCCAAGGCCCCGAAGTAGCGCCCCAACATGATCGGGTCGCGTCCCGGTTCAATCCCGACGGCATCGCGCGTGAAAAGCTGGTCGACGTAGCTATCAAGCCACTTAACCCTGGCTTGAGTCGACATGCGAAGCGCCGGGTCCGGAAACCCGCTTGTTAGGGCCAATTCGACGTAGCCTCGCAGGTCGAGCGGATCCGGGGGAAGCGCGACACCGTCGTGGGCGGCGAGGCGGTCGAGGAGCGGGGTGCCTGCGACGCGGCCGAGCAGCTCACGCGCGGTCATCCCATACATGGGCACGCGCACTACCCGTCCGGTGCCGGGCCAGGTGGCGGCATCGAGATCAGCGCGAACTGAACCGGTGAGCAGGAACCGGCCCGCGTGTGGATCGCTATCCACAGCCCGCTTGACGGCACCGAGAATCGTGGGCACCTCTTGCCATTCATCTAGTAAGACCGGCTCGTCGTACTCGCGAAGCGCGACGTCCGGATCTGCCCGGAACACCGCCCCTTCGGCGGGACGATCCAGGTGGACCACACTGGCGGCATGTCGTTCAGCGGTGGTTGTCTTTCCGGTTGCCCTCGGCCCTGTCATCATCACCGCAGGCAGCTCCGCGAGCAGATCCTCGATAAGGGCGTCCACCAGACGCGGCCGATAGCCAGAGTCCATCGGGGCCAGACTACCGCTTTTCGACACGTTTGAGTACCGCTTTTCGACTTCCCGCAGTCCCCGGTTTCGCCGCGAGCAAACAGGTAGTTCTCTCGGCGTCGGCCGGTCCTCCCCGGCGCGGAAGACGTCCGTGTTGGGGGAGATGGAATCC
>DASRPA010000197.1:0-5287 GCA_035646635.1 Actinomycetota bacterium
CAGCACAATTCCGACCGAGTAGAGATCCGACCGCCCGTCTACCTCCGTACCGAAGGTCTGCTCTGGAGCCATGTAGGCCGGGGTCCCGATCGCCATGCCCTCCCGGGTCAGACGCTCCCGGGAGGGGTCATTAAGCAACTTAGCGATCTCGAAACCAGTCAGCATGGGCCAAGTTGGGAGCGGTAGGAGGATGTTTGTGGGCTTGACGTTTCGGTGCACGACGCCCTGCTGATGGGCATGCTCAAGCGCCGAAAGCACCTGTGCGACAAGCCGCAAAGCGCGCCCCGGTTCGACGGGCTCGCCCACCATGTCATCGAGGGCTGCTTCGCTGTCCAAGTACTGCACAACTAGGTAGGGGACGCCGTCCGCCTCTCCCTGCTCGTATATCGGGAGAATGTTGGGATGCTGGAGACGCGCAAGAATCCTTGCCTCTCGCTTGAACCTCGCCCTGAACTCCGCATCCCCTGGGTCATTCAGAACCTTAATAGCGACGTAACGATCCAGGGACTCCTGAAAGGCTTTATGGGTCGTAAACATACCGTCTTGCCGTAAGACCTCACCCAGCTCATAGGAACCTACGCTGCCGGTTCCGTCGGCTCCTCGAGGCTCTTCGGAAACCGTCTGGGTAGTCTGCATGCTCACGTGAGCTTCACTCTGACCTACCTCGATGACGTCACCATCGGACAGAGGGGTGGGAGCTCGCACAGCCACGTTGTTCACCAGGGTCCCGTTCAGCGATCCGACATCGTCGATTACGAAACCTTCTTCGGTTGGACGAATGACGGCGTGCTTGCGCGAGACTTCGCGATCATTCAGAATCAGGTCGGCCTCCTCGCGTCCGATCAAGGTCTCCGATCTGATGCGCACACGTTCGCCGGCGCGAGGACCAGTGTTGAACCGCAGCTCTAGCACAGGTTCTCGCGCCTCATGGCCCGCTTCGACCTCCCGCCCTAGATGGTGACAGAACCTCGGAGAGCATGCCGATCGGCGGCACCGCGCCAATATTCGCTCTCCACTCAATTCTCATGCGCTCCACTCGGTCCCGATACTCCGCCATTCGACCCTGGCTCTCGTAGAGCCTGCGCGGTTGCAATAACTCAACGTCGTCCACCTGGGGAGCCACAGCGGCCACGTCGAGGCCGAGCTCGTTGGCACCGTCCCACTCCACAGTCCCGTCGACGAGGGCCTGAACCAGTCCTAACGAGCAACTGAACGGGATTCTCTTGGATCTCGGGTCAGAAGGAGGGCCCCCGACCGACCCCGTGTTCACGAGAAAGCACTCGAAGTCGAGGCCCGACAGAAGTTGAGCAAGGCGCTCCCCGCGCTGGGCGATACCGATGAGAGATTGATCTGCACGTGGCCCGGGCAACGACCCTTCCCCATGTGCATCCCTGGCGGTCCAGCCTCGCAGCTCCCGTAACAGGAAGTGCTTCACGGCATCCCTGCGGCTTAGTCGCGCGACGGCCGGCAGAACGCCATCGCCTCGCATGAGAAACAGCAGCGTCGTCAAGGGCGGCACATCGTTCACCGGGAAGGAATTGATCGAGCGGAAGTTAAAAACGGCGCGTCCCGCTCGCCGATCGGTCTCCATCGAGAAGTCCGGCAGGTTGCCCCGCTGCATGACGTTTTCCAGGTATGCATCCGGCTTTGTTACGGCCGCGTAGATTTCCGGCTGTAGCTTGGAGTCGAGCCCGTAGGTCTTCTCGATGCATCCATCCTGCGGAGAAACAATCTGGCCCTTATCGAAAAGTGCGACGAAATCATCCTGAACAACTCGCGAGCCATTGTGTTGCGTGAAGGTAATGGTGCTCTTGCCGCTATCGGGCAGGCCCATAACCAGCACGCTCTTTAGCCCTCGGGTACTCGGCACCACCTTGCACCCGGAGTGGAGCACCAAACCGCCGGAATCATAAACACGGCTGCCCCACATCCGTAGGCCCGCCTTCTTGGCTTCGTCGAAGTAGTCGGAGTTCATGATCCTCGTCACGCCCTCCTCCAGCAAGGCGGCGATTACTCGGTTGTTTCTGTAGCCCTGCACTTCGAGACCAGGAGTGCAGATCACGGTCAGCTCCGGATCGAGATGCCGGTCATCGCTGATCGGGTCGAAATAGAGAAGCCTCTGCATCGCCGCTATGTTGGCGTTCACCCTTTCCACGATCAGACGGGCCGCCATTCGGTAGGGAGGAACGTTGCCGACAAAGCCATCTACAACGATCAGGTCGCGCGATCTGATGTACTCATCCTGGACAGCGGCCAGTCGCCGTCCCTCGGCGCGAGGCATCGTCTGGTCCGAGTAACGTTCGGGCTGGTCGGTGACAATGAACGTCGAGCTTCTCTGTCTCGCCCCGACGTTCGACTGCACGTTGAGGTTTCCGTACACGGTCTCACTGGCAGTCGGCATTGCTTCAGTCAAGCTGCGAAGCAAGGTCTCGTTGGGACGGAACACGACAGATCTGCCCAGGCTCGAAACATCGATCGACTGGTTCACTCCGGCAGCGCCTTGTCCGCAGCTCCCGGTACAATCGAGTCGCCTCTCATGATCCCCTCGAGCACCTTCAGAGCCAAGGAGGCGCGCGCCGGCTTGAGCTGCCGCCATCCACGAATAGCCATCCGAAGCAAGCTGACCTGTTCGTAGGTGCGCAAGCGCTGTTGGAACTCCTCCGAGTTCGACATCCCCGAGGCTTCGGCATAGGCCTCGAGAAACCGACGACGAAGCCGGGGGCCGACGCCCTCCACGACTCCGCTCGCTAGCTCGGCCTTCAGAGTTGCGGTGGTCAAGTAAGCGCAGAATTGGCCGAGATCGAGCTCGGGCTCGGCCTCACCCAAGTTATCGAAGTCGATGAGACCGATCTCGGCTCCCTGGAACAGGATCTGGGAGGGAGTGAAGTCGCCGTGGCTGAACTGCAGCCGTCCCTCACCTACTCCCTGCCCTGTGTTCCTAACTTCGGAGAGCAGCTCGTCGAGCGGAGTCATCTCTTCCGGGATAACCCGGCCAAGCGCCGTAAGCTCGGCTTGGAGCTCTGCCAGCTCATGTCTCAGTTGACGCTGCCGGCCCACGCGGATCCTGCAGCGATGCACTTCCGCAGCTACCAATCCGGAGGCCTCAACCGCCCGCTCCAGAGCATGCGAATCATTCTTTCCATCCCCGCCGGCTCTCGCCTTCAGCAGAGGCGCGATCTCGGGGCTTCCCGGGATGCCCTCGATGAGCGTCAGACCGAGGTGCGGGACGTGACCGACATGACGGGGAATGCGGACACCGCCGATGCCGTCGCCCAGCTCACGACCCAGCTCCTCCATCACAGCTCGGTCCAAAGCCTGCTCGCCCACCGAGGAGACCTTTCCGAATACCAGCACTGAAGCTACGCTGCCCCGCCGGCTCCCGTTGACCTCGTAACGGAGGACGCAGCGATTGCGGCGTGGATAGTGAGCGACTGCGATCCGGCAACCCTCCACTTCCAGGTCGGGATCGAGCGAGCTCGGGACGAGTCGCCCGAGAATGTCTGCCATACGCGTGGGATCGGTGGCATCGATTAGAGAAGGCAGATCAGGATCGATCGGGTAGGCATGAACGGCCAATCGCAGGCTCTCGAGCATGGCCACAGGGGTATCGAACCCGGCAGTCTCAGGGCGACGCTCGGCGTGCCCGGTTAATGGTTGCAGTCGTTCCTGGAAGAACGCCAGGCAAGCATCAGAATCCGCAAACAGCCGCCCGGTGACCACAACGGAACGCGATTGGCCCGTAGCGGTATCGCGCAAGCGAATCGCATAGCGAAGCAAACATTCATCAACATCGACATAGGCTTTGCCTGGGCTGCACTCCTCGATCGCATGGCCGCCGCGATCGCCGATGAGAGACTGCTGCAGTAGCTCACCCATGACATCAGGATCGAAGGACTGCCGCAACCCGGGGAAGCGGGCCTCGAGCTGGAGGGTGCGCCGAGCATCGAGCCGAAGAGCCGTCACCTATCCCTCACGCACAGAACGAGATGGACCTTGAACGATGCTCTCGACCTCTCTGCGCGGCGCGGGCATGGGAAGAGCTTCCAGCAGCATCGTCTCGAAGACCCGTCTCGACTCATCCTCGTCATCCCCGTCGAGGTCGGCGGCACTCGGCGTCACCGAAACGGGTTCCCCGGCCCCGAACTGTCGCTCGTAGAGGGAGGCATAGAGCCCTCCTCGCTGCAGCAGCTCCTCGTGATGACCCACCTGCTCGATGCGCCCTTCGCGAATCACGACAATCCGGTTCGCGGAGCGGACGAGACTCAAATCATGGGAGATGATTATCGTCGTCTTTCCCCTCATGAGCCTATGCAGCGCCTGGAGGACGAGGTCGGTCGATTCCGCGTCTAATCCTGTCGTCGGCTCGTCGAGCATGAGGATGGGCGCATCCCGGATGAGTGCGCGCGCGATTGCTATTCGCTGCCGCTGCCCTCCGGAAAGGTTCGCGGCTCTCTCACTGAGCTCGGTATCGTAGCCGCCGGGCATTCTTTCGATGAACTCATGAGCGTTTGCTTCCTTTGCGGCCGAGACGATCTCCTCGCTCGACGCCTCTGGCCTGCCGTAGGCGATGTTGTAGGCAACGGTTCCGGTGAACAATATGGTGTCTTGCAAGACCATGCCGATCTGCGAACGAAGAGAGTCGAGTGTGAAATGTCTGATGTCCTGCCCGTCGATGAGGACCGCACCAGCCTGCGGATCATAAAGCCGAGGAACGAGCTGCGCAACGGTGCTCTTTCCGGCGCCACTGGGGCCGACGAGAGCAACGACTTCGCCCGGGCCGACGCGAAATGAGACATCGTCCAGCGTCAGGCGTATCGCATGGTCATCCGACCCGGCTGCGTCAGGAGGTTCTAACTGATAAGCGAAGCTGACGTGGCGCAGCTCGACCCAACCCTGAAACGGCGGCGCCGGTACCGAGTCGGGGAGGTCGTCG
Source organism: Actinomycetota bacterium (assembly GCA_035646635.1). GTDB lineage: Bacteria > Actinomycetota > CADDZG01 > CADDZG01 > WHSQ01 > JACDAL01. The sequence continues at coordinate 4,934 of DASRPA010000197.1, forward strand.
ACCGACGGGCTCCGGGCTAGAAGCTCGGCGACTCGCTCGATGCTTGCCAGTACCTTGCCGATGAGGCTCCACTCCTTGATGATTCGCCGAGTCGGCTTGAACATCTGGTCGACGAGTGCAAGAAACAGGACCAGCTCTCCAATCGTGATCGCGTTGTTTCTCTGTCGCAACAGGACAACGGCCCATACAATTGCCGCCACTGCAAGAGCTTCCAAGCTCTTTACAGTCCAGCTGAACCCAGCTTCCAGCTTGGCCGTTTGTAGGGCGGCCTCCATCGTATGCCGGCTCTGCTGAGCGAAGCGCTCCTGCTCACGTTCACCGCGCCCGTACGTCTGGATGACCCGAATGGATGTC
>DASRPA010000198.1:0-11268 GCA_035646635.1 Actinomycetota bacterium
CCCCCCAACTCTGCCCCAACCACCCCACAGGTGGTCATGGGCACAAAGTTGCCTTCGGCTCGGCTCGACCTGATCTGTGCCCGGCGGATCACCCTCCGGAGATGCGTTTGTGGTGTACATGAGTTCGCAAGGTGCGTACGATGGGGGTGAACGATTCTTGCTGTTATCTACTAGAACTGGTGCGAACGAAGCGAGCGATCGAACTTGACACCGTACGAACACACTGGTGCTCACCCAGCTCGGGTGGGTTTTGAACGGTTGAATCACCGGCGGGGGACCGGCCTGCTGAAACGCATTCCTTACCCCTGCCGTCCTTAGGCTCTTAGCTCGTACCGCTCGCACCTGGGGAGCGCGTCCCGGGAGGGTCGGCGCGCCCCGGCTCATGAAAGGAGCGAGCGATGGACATCCTCATCGGTGTCGTCGTCGGGCTCCTCCTGGGTGCAGGCGGTGGCTACTTCTATCGCAAGGCGAGCGCCGAGAAGGCGTTCGGATCGGCCGAGCTCCAGGCTCAGACGATCCTCGCCGGGGCACAGAAGGAAGCCGAGCATGCACGCCGGGAGGCGTTGGTTGAGGCGAAGGACGAGGTCTTTCGGATGCGCTCGGAGGCGGACTCCGAGATCAAGCGGCAGAGATCCGACTTCGAGCAGAAAGAAGAGCGGCTGTCGCGCCGAGAGGGCAACCTCGACCATCGGGCCGACACACTCGATCGCAAGGAAAACGCGATCGACAACAAGGAAGAGGAGCTCAAGGACCGTCACCACTCCCTCGAGGAGCTGCAGGAGAAGGCCCGCTCCGAGCTTCAGCGGGTCGCCGCGATGACTCAGGAGGAGGCCCGCGGCCGGGTCATCGAGGATATCGAAGGGCAGGCCAAGCGGGACGCGATGGTGATCGTGAGAGACATCGAGGCGCAGGCGAGGGAAGAAGGGGACCGCCGGGCCCGCAAGATCATCGCGATCTGCATGCAGCGGATTGCCTCCGAGCTGACCAGCGAGGCGACGGTCACCACCGTGACCCTGCCCTCAGAGGACATGAAGGGGCGCATCATCGGGCGTGAGGGCCGCAATATCAGGGCCTTCGAGGCCGCCACCGGCACCAACATCATCATCGACGACACCCCCGAGGCGGTGGTCCTGTCGTGCTTCGACCCCATCCGCCGGGAGATGGCCCGGCTTACCCTCGAAAAGCTGGTCGGGGACGGCAGGATTCAGCCTGCACGCATCGAGGAGATGCACGACAAGTCCAAAGTCGAGGTCGAGCGTGAGATCCGTGAGGGCGGCGAATGGGCCGTCCTCGAGACCGGGATCACAGACATGCACCCCGAGCTGGTGAGAGTCCTCGGCCGCCTGAAGTTCAGGACTTCCTATGGGCAGAATGTCCTGCGCCACGTGGTCGAGGCCTCGCACGTGGCGGGGATGATCGCCGCCGAGCTCGGCACCGACGTGGCGCTCGCCCGGCGGTGCACGCTTCTCCACGACATCGGCAAGGCCGTCACACATGAGGTCGAGGGCTCTCACGCACTCATCGGAGCGGAAATAGCGCGGCGACTGGGTGAGTCGGCCGAGGTCAATCACGCCATCGAGGCTCACCACAACGAGGTCGAGCAGCGCACGATCGAGGCGGTTATCACCCAGGTCGCCGATGCCATCTCCGGGGCTCGCCCCGGGGCGCGCCGGGAAACGCTCGAGACTTACGTGAAGCGACTCGAACGCCTCGAGCAGATCGCCATGGAGTTCGAGGGCGTGGACAAGGTCTATGCCATGCAGGCCGGAAGAGAGGTGCGGGTCATGGTGAAGCCGGGCTCGGTAGACGACCTCCAGGCCGAGGTCATTGCTCGCGACATCGCCAAGAAGGTCCAGGAGGAGTTGCAGTATCCGGGCCAGATCCGAATCACGGTTATCCGCGAGCTGCGCTCGTCCGCGTACGCGAAGTAGGCTCTAGACACATGGCTGCAATGAAGGACGACCTGGCCTCTGAACAGGCCACGTACTACATCCGTACATTTGGCTGCCAGATGAACGAGCATGACTCCGAGCGCATGGCAGGGATGCTCGAGCGCGAGGGCTACGCGCGGGCGTCCAGCCCCGATGACGCCTCGGTGGTGCTGTTCAACACCTGCTGCATCCGGGAGAACGCGGACCAGCGCCTCTACGGCAACCTCGGCCACCTGAAATCCGTCAAGGACAGAAGGCCCGAGCTGCGGATCGTGGTCGGAGGATGCCTCGCGCAGAAAGACAAAGAGCTAATCCAACGGCGCGCGCCGTACGTCGATGTCGTCCTCGGCACCCACAATCTTGCAAGCCTCCCGCGATTGTTGCGGGACTCGCAGGAGGAACCTTCATTCGAGATCCTCGAGCAGACCGAGGTGTTCCCGTCGGCGTTGCCGACTCGCCGCTTCTCACCGTGGCACGCGTGGGTGTCGATATCGATCGGTTGCAACAACTCGTGCACCTTCTGCATCGTTCCCGCGGTAAGAGGCAAAGAGATCTCCCGCCGTACTGGAGACATTGCGAGCGAGGTCGAAGCGCTGGTTGCAGACGGCGTCATCGAGGTGACGCTGTTGGGCCAGAACGTCAACTCGTACGGCCGCGATCTCGACGGCACACCGTTGTTCGCAAAGCTCTTGCGCGTGCTGGACGGTATCGAAGGGCTCGAAAGAATTCGCTTCACGAGCCCTCATCCCAAGGACTTCAAAGCGGACACGGTTGCGGCGATGGCCGAATGCGAACGCGTTTGTGAGCACATCCACCTGCCGCTGCAGTCGGGATCAGACTCGTGCCTGAGACGCATGAAGCGCGCCTACACACGTGCCAAATTTCTCGACAAGGTTGAGATGGTGCGGGCCGCCATCCCCGACGTCGCCATCACCACCGACATCATCGTGGGCTTTCCCGGCGAGACGGAGGCAGAGTTCCTAGACACGCTGTCGTTGGTCGCAAAAGCGCGCTTCGATCAGGCCTACACCTTCCAGTACTCGGCCCGTCCCATGACCGCGGCCGCCGAAATGCCGGGACACCTCCCCAAGGAGATCGTGCAGGAACGCTTCGAGCGGCTTGTGGCCCTGCAGGAGGAGATCTCGGAGGAGCGCAACGAACGCATGGTGGGCCGCATCGAGGAGGTCGTCGTCGAAGGACCCTCAAAGCGCGATCCCTCACAGAAAAACGGGCGCACTCGTACCAACAAGCTCGTGATCTTCACGGCCGAGGATATCCCCGAGGGGTCCCGCCGCAGCGTTCGGGTAACGGCAGCGCGGGCACACCACCTCAAGGGCGAGCTCGTCTCCCGCCCCCCTCTGCGCTTGCCCGTGCTCCAGGCCTCTGCGCGCGCGTGAGCGGGGGCCGGTGGCAGCCGCCATCGTGCCACACGCACCGCTGCTGGTAGGAGAGCTACATCCCGAGGGCTTCGAGGAGCCGTGTGGCACCGTGGTACGAGCCGTACGATCTCTTCCGTGGGGTGGAGCCGAAGCGGTGGCGGTGGTCTCTCCGCACGGCGCGGCGCCGGGGGTATATGCCAGAGTGGAGGGAACCTTGAGGGAGTTCGGACTTGCCATCGAGGGCGGTCGAGGGGGCGGCGAGGGGCTCGCGAAGGAGCTCGCTGCGGCGACGGGTCTGCCTCTGCTGGAGAGCCCCTGCGACCACGGAGTGCTGGTCCCCGCTCTGCTCGGCTGCGCTCCGGGGCTCGAGCTGGTCGGCGTTTCATTGGGCGAAGGCTCGGGTCCCGAGAAGACGGGGGAGGCGGGCGCGACCACTCTCCTCGCTCGAGCACTCGAGAGCTTCGACGGGCGTGTGGGCCTCGCCGCCAGCGCTCATTCCGGGGCCGCACTGTCACCCTCTGCACCACTGACCGAGCTCGAGGGGGCCGTGGAGGCCGAGGCCGCCTGGGTTGCCGCCATGCGCTCGGATGTGGGCTCGTCTGAGGTGGAGACAAGCAGGCTCGCCCGCGTGGCGGGCTCGTGCGGGGCCGGCCCCCTGAGCGTGCTGGCTGCGCTCGGCCGGGGGCGGGCGGCGGTGTTCCACGCCTATGAGCGGCCGTTCGGCGTGGGCTACGTGGTGGCCTCGGTCCCCGGGTGAGCGAAGCTCCGGCCTCGGCAGCCCCCATTGCCTGCCGAGTGGCGGTCAGGTGCTCTATATGGTCATCTCCCCACCACTCGGCGTACGAGGCGTACGAGGCGTACGAGGGGTGAGCGGCGTCCCGGCCGTGGCCGCGCTGGTGGGGCCCACCGCGGTAGGAAAGAGCGAGGCGGGGGCCGCTCTGGCCGAGCGCCTTCATGCGGAGATCGTGTCGGTGGACTCGATGCAGGTCTACCGGGGACTGGACGCCGGCACCGCGAAGCCCCCTCCCGGCCTGCGCGCGGCGGTCCCCCACCACCTCATCGACATCGTCGAGCCCTCGCACGCGCTGTCGGTGGCGGAGTTCCAGTCTCTGGCGCGTGCCGCGATCGCAGACATCTGGGAGCGAGGAAAGCTGCCTCTGCTGGTGGGTGGCTCCGGCCTCTACTTTCGAGCCGCGGTCGACGACCTCAGCTTCCCCCCTCGGTCCGATGAGGTCAGGCGGGAGCTCGAGACCGAGGCCGCGGCGGTTGGAAACAGCGTCATGCATCAACGGCTGGCCGCGCTCGACCCGGCGGCGGCGGATCGCATCGAGAGCTCGAACTTGCGCCGAGTGGTGCGGGCGCTCGAGGTCATCGAGCTCACCGGCCGGCCCTTCTCCGGCGGCTACTCATGGGACGGGTATTCGAGTGTCTACCGCCTGGCGGTGGCGGGCCTCGAGCTCGATCGGGCTCGCCTGCGTGAGCTCATCTCGGCGCGCGTCGAAGGCATGCTCGATAGGGGGTTGATGGCGGAGGCGCAAGGGCTGGGGGCAAGTTTGTCGGTCACCGCTCGACAGGCGCTCGGCTACCGTCAGGTCCTCGAGGAGCCGGACGCGGCCCCCGATGAGTTGCGGGAGCGGATCGTCACCGCCACGGCTCGCTTCGCTCGGCGCCAGATGTCGTGGTTCAAAGCCGATCCGCGCGTGGTCTGGTTCGACGCCTCCTGCGAGCATCTCGTGGAAACGCTCACGGGTTACTTTCGCTCGCACCTGGGGTTACCTTAGGTGACATGGCTACCGCGAGACTCGAGTTTGCGAAGTATCAAGGGATCGGCAACGACTTCGTCATGCTTTCGGACCCCCATGACGAGCTGAAGCTGACGGCGGACTTGGCTGCGCAGCTATGCGACCGCCGCTTCGGCATCGGCGCAGACGGTGTCATACGAGTGGCGCCGGGGCGCGATGGCGCAGAGCTGTTCATGGACTATCTCAACTCGGACGGCTCGACCGGCGAGATGTGCGGCAACGGCATTCGCTGTCTGGCGTTGTTTGCGCGCCACGAAGGCTTGTCGTCGTCCCAGCGAATGATGGTCGGCACCAGAGCCGGGGACAAGATCGTCGAGATCTCAGGCGAACACGTGCGTGTGGACATGGGGGCTCCAATATTCGAGCCCGGGCTCATACCGGTGAGATGGGACGGCGCGGACGCTCTTCAGATGAAGCTCGAGATGGACACGGACATCGTCACCGACGACGTCATCGAGTTGGCGTGCCTGTCGATGGGAAACCCTCACGCGGTGTTGTTCACATCGAATGTGGAGGCTGTGCCGGTGCGCTCGCTGGGACCGTTGCTCGAACGCCATCCGGCCTTTCCCCAGGGGACCAACGTGTTGTTCGTCGATCCGAGCTCGTCTACAAAGATCCGTATGCGCGTGTGGGAGCGAGGCTCCGGCGAGACCCTTGCATGCGGCACCGGAGCTTGCGCGGCGGTGGTTGCAAGCCGGCTGCTGGCCGGTGCTCCGGAGAAGACCACCGTGGTCCTGCCCGGCGGCCGCCTTCACATCGAATGGGAGGGCAGCGTAGAGCGTGAACGCCCCGTGTTCATGACCGGCCCCGCACAGCGCAGCTTCGCCGGTGCAGTCGAGCTGGAGTCGATCGCGTGAGAACGGCCGCTCGCATCGACCGCCTGCCGCCCTATCTTTTCGCCGAGATAGACCGCAAGGTGGCCGAAGCCCGGGCGAAGGGCGCGGACATAATCTCGTTCGGAGTGGGCGACCCCGACCTGCCGACTCCGGATCATGTGGTGGAGGCATTGCGGGAAGCGGCCCTCGATCCTGCGACGCACCGATATCCGTCATACGTGGGGATGCCCGAGCTGAGATCTGCCATAGCGAGCTTCTATGAGCGCCGTTTCAAGGTTTCTCTCGATCCCGATAACGCCATCCAGCCGCTGGTAGGCATCAAGGAGGGCATCTTCCATCTCCCGGTTGCGTTCGTCGATCCGGGGCAGGTCGCACTGATACCCGATCCCGCCTATCCGGTATACGAGACCGGCACTCTGCTGGCCGGGGGCGTCCCCCACCTCGTCCCGTTGCGGGCCGAGAACGATTTTCTGCCCGATCTCGACTCGATTCCCAAAGACGTGCTCGAGAGAGCTTCGGTGCTGTGGCTCAATTTTCCGGGTAACCCGAGCGCGGCCACCGTGGAGCGGCCCTTCTTCGAGGACGCGGTTGCATTTTGCATGCGCCACGACCTGCTTCTTGCGCACGACGCCGCCTATGCGGAGATCACCTACGACGGCTACGTCGCACCCAGCGTGCTGGAGGTAGAGGGGGCCGAGGAGTGCGCGGTCGAGTTCTACTCGCTTTCCAAGACCTACAACATGACGGGTTGGAGAATCGGGTGGGTTGCGGGCGCTCCCGTGGCTATCGAGGCCATCAAGAGGCTCAAGACCAACATCGACTCCGGCATCTTCGACGCCGTGCAACGCGCCGCGATCGCTGCTCTGGAGGGTCCCCAAGATCAACTTCGCAATACCGTCGAGCGCTACCGCGTTCGCCGAGATCTGTTGTGTGAGGGACTTTCTTCGATGGGGATCGAAGTGCCTCCGCCGCGCGGATCTATCTATCTGTGGGTTCCGGTGCCGAAGGGTCATTCGTCGGAGTCGTTTGCCACTTTCCTGCTGGAGGAGGCGGCCATAGTCGTCGCTCCCGGCAACGGATACGGGCCCTCCGGTGAGGGCTTTGTGCGGTTTTCTTTGACCGTACCGGACGACAGACTCGCCGAAGGCGTCGAACGCCTGCGCAGGGTGGTCGCCTGAGTCCCGCGTCACTCACGCGCCCCGAGCGTGAGCGAGCCGTCCTAGTCGCGGCGGTCTTCGGTGACAGGTCGCTCGAGGAGGCGGAGTGGTCGCTCGACGAGCTTGCTGCGCTTGCCGACACAGCTGGCGCGGACGTGCTGGATCGCTTGGTGCAGCGGCGCGACCGACCGGATCCCGCGACTTATGTGGGGCGGGGAAAGGCGAAGGAGGTCGTGGACGCGGCCCTCGCTCTGGACGCGGGGATGGTGATCTTCGACGACGAGCTGACCCCCGCGCAGGGGCGCAACCTGGAGGAGCTGGCCGGGGTCAACCCCTTGGCCGAGAAGGGTCTCAAGATCATCGACCGTACGGGACTGATCCTCGACATCTTCGCGCAGCACGCCCGCTCCTCTGAGGGCAAGTTGCAAGTAGAGCTTGCCCAGCTCGCTTACAGGCTACCCAGGCTGAGGGGCTGGGGAGAGGTTCTGTCGAGGCTAGGGGGCGGCATCGGAACCAGAAGGGGGCCGGGGGAATCCGCTCTCGAGGTCGAACGTCGAGCCATAGTCAGGCGTATCCAGCGCGTCAAGGTGGATCTCGAAACTCTGTCGCGCACAAGAAGACTCAAACGCAAGGCGCGCAATCGCTCCGGTACCGCCATCGTCGCTCTTGTCGGCTACACCAACGCGGGGAAGTCGACGCTGTTGGGCCGGCTCACCGATTCCAAGGTCCTGATCGAGGATCGTCTGTTCTCGACGGTTGACCCAATCACCAGGCGGCTGCCGCTTCCGGGAGGGCGGGACGCTCTCATCACCGACACGGTCGGCTTTGTGCAGAAGCTGCCTCACCAGCTCGTGGAGGCGTTCAACTCCACGCTCGAAGAGGTTGGCGAGGCCGACCTGCTGCTGCACGTCGTCGATGCGACCAGAGCGCCGGAACGTCAGATCTTTGCGGTTCAGATGGTTCTGAAAGAGATCGGCGTGGCGGACAAACCGAGTGTCATCGTCATGAACAAGGTCGATCTTCTTCGCGCGCCCGAGCTGGCCGCGCTCCAGTCGCGTTATCCGGAGGCAGTGTTCTGTTCCGCCGCCAGGCAACGAGGCCTGGTCGAGCTGCTGGGACGCGTGGCGGAGGAGCTGTCGCGCCTGAGTATCGAAGTTTCGCTGGACGTACCGTTCGAGCGGGGTGATGTGGTCGCCCGCCTTCACGAGGAGGCAGAGGTAGTGAAGGAAACCTACACCGAGGACGGCGTCCATATCGTGGTGCGTCTCGCCCCCGGTCTGCTCGGCGAGGTCCGCCCTTATCTATCCCAGCTGTAGAGATCGGAGCGGCCGGTGCGTGGAGGGGACCGCCTGCAGGCGCATTCAGTGGACAGGGCTCTGTCGATCTGGCCTAGACTTCCCCGGATGAAAATGCGGGTGAAGAGCTCAGCAGGTGGGCTCCGGGCGTGCGGTGTTGTGCTTGCCTTGTGTCTGTTGGCAACCGGCCCTCACATCGAGAGCGGTTCGGCAGAGCCGCGACGAATCGGTCCAAATGTTGTTGTGATCGTGACCGACGATCAGCGCAAGGACACGATGTCGGTCATGCCGAAAACTCGGCGATGGTTCCGCGGTTCAGGAGTTACCTACAAGAGCGCGTGGGCCCCCACTCCTTTGTGCTGTCCGGCACGGTCATCGATCTTCACGGGTCAGTATGCACACAACCATCTCGTGCGCAACAACGACCCCGGGCAGGTCAACAATCTCAAGCAGCGCCACACTATCCAGTTTCTGTTGGGCAGGGCCGGCTACCGCACGGGGATGGTCGGCAAGTATCTGAACCTGTGGGACCTCACTCAAGCGCCGCCGTACTTCGATCACTACTCGCTGTCCGGCAGCAACAACTACAACGAAGCCTTGTGGAACCTCGACGGAGAATTGGTTACTCACCACGGCTACACGACGAGCTTTATGAAGCGAAGGGTCGTGGAGTTCCTGCGCGAGGCGGAAAAGGACGACGACAAGAAACCATGGTTCCTCTATGTGGCCACGCGCGCTCCACATGCTCCCGCCACTCCGGAGCCGCTTTACGAGAGAGCACGCGTTCCTCGCTGGGAGGGGAACCCGGCAGTCTTCGAGATCGACCGCACCGATAAGCCTCCGCACGTGCAGGCCGACGTCGGTAAGTTCTGGCGCTCACGCCGTCATCGCAAAGCGCAGCTTCGCTCGCTGATGTCGGTCGATGACTTCATAGAGGACCTTCGATTGGCTTTGACCGAGTTGGGCGAGAAGAGCTCCACACTTGTATTCTACGTCTCGGACAACGGCGAGCAGTGGGCTGAGCACGGCGTGACCGGCAAGGGGGCTGCATACACCGGGTCGATCAAGATACCGATGTTTGCTCGCTTGCCCGGACAGCTTCCCGTCGGGAAGAAGGACAAGCGCATGGTTTCGCTCGTCGACATAGCTCCAACGATTCTCGACGCCGCCAACGTCACGCCGACGCATGTTCTCGATGGACGGTCGTTGCTCGACGGGTCGTGGAGGAGGGACGCCCTGCTATTCGAATACTGGAGTCAGTTGCGCCGGTCCGAGCGCCCCAACTGGGCCTCGGTGCGAACTAGCAATGATCAGTACACCGAGTACTACGACATCGATGCGCAAAGTGTCGTCTTTCGCGAGCACTACGACCTGTTATTGGACCCGTGGCAGCTTGAGAACAAGCTGGCCGACTTGAACCCCAGCAACGATCCCGACATCGCTCGTCTGTCTGCGTTGCTCGACCGATACCGGGGCTGCAAGGGCTCGAGCTGCCCCTGACCGGCCCCACGCGCTGAACTTTGGATCCCTACCCGACCACCCCGTGTGGGTACAGCTGTTGCCGAAGCAGAGTTCAGAGCGTTCTCAGCACCCCCACCACCCGGCCCAGCACCTCGGTCCCCTGGGGCGCCTCGAACGGCTCCAGGTCCTCATTGGCCGGCTCGAGCCACACCGCAGAGCCGCGATGACGGATGGTCTTGATCGTCGCCTCGGGCGCGTCTGAGTACTCGTTCGGCACCATTGCGGCCACGATCTGTCCCGAGTGCGCCGTCGGCTGCTGGCGAATGATCACGTAGTCGCCGTCCAGGATCCCGGCATCGATCATGGAGTCTCCGGACACCTCTAGCATGAAGATGTTGCCGTCGCCGACGAGGTCGGCGGGCAGCGGGTAGACCTCCTCGACGTTCTCCTCGGCCACGATCGGGGTGCCCGCCGCGATCCGGCCCAGTAGCGGCACCGAGCGGCTGGGGCGCCGCTCGCGAGCCAGCCCCGTATCGGGATCGAACTTCAGCTCGATCGCACGCGGCTTCGTGGGGTCGATGCGCAGGTAGCCCTTGCGCTGCAGGGCCTGGAGGTGAGAGTGCACCGTCGAGCTGGAGGCGAGGCCGAGGGCGCTGCAGATCTCTCGCACCGATGGCGGGTAGCCCTTGTGGGCGATCGCCTCGGCGATGTAGCCGAGCGTCTGTCGCTGGCGCTCCGTAAGCCCTTCGGCCATCTCAGTCACTCCCTCGCTCGGTGTCGCCGTCTCGCCCTGACTTCGGGGGCCCGAGCAACCTGCGCCCGCCACTGTAGCGCGCCCCGCCGGGCTCTGGGGAACGTTTGTTCGATACCGACACTTGCATACGAACGTATGTTCGTTCTAACATATCGAACGTGTGTTCGAACGGAATTCCGGGTGCGGGTTCAGAACTGATGTCACACCCCCTCGCTACCGTCGTCCGAACAGGTGCCGGAACCACGGCGAGAGTGGCGGCCACGACAGAGGAGGTGCGCGATGGCGCTCCGCAGTCATGATCTCGTCTCCCCAGCGGAGGAGGCGATCGTCTACAAACTCCCGGCCTGCGCTGGGGGGCTCAGGAACGCCGCGACGAAAGTGCTGGCGCCGGTTCTCACGGCGATGGTGCTGGCCCTGGTGCTGTGGTCCTCCACGCGCCCTCAGCAATTCACGGCCGGCTCTCGGCCCGGTGCGCCTGCCGTCGTCGTGGTGGATGAGGGTCAGACGCTCTGGGAGCTGTCCCAGCGCTACGCCCCGCTGGGGGTGGACTGGCGGGCCTACGCCGACGCCGTGGTGGGTCTCAACGATTTCGATGGCCCTCTGCAGGTGGGCCAGCGCCTGCGCCTGCCGCGTTGACCGCGCCAGTTAGAGTG
>DASRPA010000199.1:0-9118 GCA_035646635.1 Actinomycetota bacterium
GGGCTCGTGAATGGGATCGAGGTTTGGGACGAAACGCGCCCATAACCCGCGGTTTGCACCAAAAGGGGGAGCTAGAAAACCGGTTGTCTTGCGAGGCCGGGGTCCGGGCCCGGCTTCGAGGCCACGGGCGCAGCCACGCCGAGGCCGGGGGGGCGATTTGACTTCCGCATCTTTACCAAGTACAAAGCTATCTTTGTATTAGTCCGTTGATAAGAGTGCAAAGGAGGAGTGGTGGCAGTGACAAGCAAGACCCTCGCGCCCGCTCGCACCCAGCGCGGCGAGGGTCAGTGGGCTCACGGGCACCGGGAGCCTCTCAATCGAGCCGAGCAGATCAAACGGGACGACGACGGGCTCGCGGTCAGGGCCCGCATAGAAGATATCTACTCGAAACGGGGATTCTCCTCGATCGGCCCCGACGACCTGCGCAGCCGCTTTCGCTGGTGGGGACTGTACACGCAGAGAAAACAAGGTGTGCCGGGGGGCAAGACGGCCGTGGTGGCTGCGCAAGACCTTGAAGACGAATTCTTCATGCTGCGCGTCCGCATTCCTGGTGGGCGGCTGTCAAGCGAACAGCTCCGGGCCGTGGCGTGGGCGTCTGAACGCTTCGGGCGCGATGTCGCAGACGTCACCGATCGCCAGAACATCCAGCTCCACTGGATCCGGATCGAGGATGTCCCTCGCATCTGGGCACGTCTCGAAGAAGTGGGCCTGACCACGTGCGAGGCCTGTGGAGATACACCGCGCAACATGATCGGCTGTCCCCTCGCCGGTGTGGACAAAGACGAGATCATCGATGCCACCCCCTACCTTGCCCTGACGCACGCCCGGTTCGTGGGCGATCCCGAGTTCTCCAACCTGCCGCGCAAGTTCAAGACCTCGATCTCCGGCTGCGCTCACCACTGCGCACAACACGAGATAAACGACGTGGCCTTCGTCGGCACGCATTCGGGAGATCGTGCCGGATTCGATCTATGGGTCGGTGGAGGACTGGGCCCCAACCCCCACTTCGCGCAGCGTCTGGAAGCCTTCGTCGAGCCAGAGCTCGTCCCCGAGGTATGGGCCGGAGTCATAGGCGTCTTCCGGGACTACGGCTACAGAAGAGGGCGCAACCATTCTCGGCTCAAGTTCCTGGTGCGCGACTGGGGGGCCGAAAGGTTCAGGGAGGTTCTGGAGAAGGAGTACCTGGGCTTTGCGCTCCACGACGGCGATGCGCCCGTTCCCTCCGTGCATCAGCAGCGCGACCACATCGGAGTGCACGAACAGAAGGACGGCTGCTGCTACGTGGGCTTCGTGCCCCGGGCAGGTCGTATCTACGGTAGTCAGCTGCGCCTGGTCGCCGACCTTGCGGACGCCCACGGCTCGGGTTCCGTCCGTACCACCAGCCAGCAAAAACTTGTCCTGACCGATGTCGACCCGCACAATGCCCACGCGCTGGTGGAGGTCTTGGAGGACCGCGATCTGCGAGCGCTCCCCAGCGTCTTCCGGCAGGGAACCATGGCATGCACCGGAATCGAGTTCTGCAAGCTGGCGCTGGTCGAGACGAAGCAGCGCGCCGACTGGCTCTACCGGGAGCTCGAGGAAAGGCTGCCTGAGTTCGATGAGCCCATACGCATCAACGTCAACGGCTGCCCAAATTCGTGCGCGCGCTTCCAGATCGCCGATATCGGCTTGATGGGCTCGGTTATCACCAGACGCGACGGCACCCGGATCGACGGCTATCAAGTACACCTCGGCGGCCGCCTGGGCAACCCGCCTCAGCTCGGCCGCAAGATAAGGGGGCTCAAGGTTCCGGCCCATGAGCTTGCCGGCTACGTGGAGTCTTTGTTGCGTCGCTACCTCGCAAACCGCACCGAACAAGAGAGCTTTGCCGACTGGTCCCGACGAGCCGCGGAGGGGTTACTTCGATGAGCACTGAGAGGATTCACTACAACGTCGTTTGCGACGACAACATCTCCTTGCGTTGCGCCAACCGAGACTGCACGAACGAGCTCCCTCCCGAGCAAACGATCGTCATAACAGAGGATGGAACGGTCTACTGCTCGGAAACATGCGCCGAAGCAATCGCGTCGTAGGTAAGGACTCACCTTGACGCACGCCCAGCCCTTCTACTGCCCCTACTGCGGAGAGAATGACTTCACCCCCCACGGCGACCAGGCCTCACAGTTCCTGTGCCACTCCTGTGCGCGCGTGTACTCGGTCAAGTTCATCGGTCTGGCTGTGATGCCGCACTCGGCTCAGGACGAGGGCTAGTGGGGTTCAGCTATCCGGTCAACCTCGACCTTCAGGGACGGCGGTGCGTGGTCGTGGGCGGAGGAAAGGTAGCCGAGGACAAGATCAAAGGACTCCTGGAGGCGGGAGCCAACGTGCGAATCATCTCTCCTTGGCTGACAGCTGCACTCGAGGAGCTATCGGCGACCAACCAAGTCGAGGTGAACAGAAAGAAGTACTCGACAGGAGACCTTGACGGCGCCTTTCTCGCCATCGCCGCCACCGACGATACCGACACCAACGCGCTCGTCTTCGCCGAGGCTGAGGAGCTGAAGGTGCTGCTCTGCTCCGTCGACGACATCGATCACTGCCATTTCGCGGCCCCCGCCACCGTGCGAAGGGGTGACTTCCTCATGACGATATCCACCGCGGGCAAAGCACCGGCTTTGGCAAAACGCCTCCGCAAGGAGATCGGCGCGAGCTTTGGGCCTGAATGGGGCGTGCTTGTCGATGTGCTCTCCGAGGCACGCAGCGAAGCACTGGCTTTGGGAGCGCGCGAGTGCGGCTTCGAGGAGTGGTCCGAACGCTGGAGCGCCGCTCTCGATCAAGACATCATGGGACTTGTGTGCGAGGACAAGATCGAGGAAGCCAAGAACAGGGTTTTGCAGATCCTCCTGAAAGGGAGTGCGGCCACTCAGGAGATCCACGCTTCCCCGAGAGGCCGACTCGGAAAAGTGTGGCTCGTTGGTGCGGGCCCGGGAGATCCAGAGCTGCTGACGGTGCGAGGGCGCCGGGCACTCGATGACGCCGACGTAGTGATCCACGACCGTCTCGTTCACCCCGCGCTGATCTCGGGGCGCCCTGCCATCTACGCGGGAAAACAAGCCGGCAACCACCACATGAGCCAGCAAGAGGTCAACTCACTGCTCATCAGGCTTGCCCGCAAGGGGAAGAAGGTTGTACGCCTCAAAGGTGGAGACCCCTTCGTGTTCGGCCGCGGGGCGGAGGAAGCCGAAGCGCTTGCTGCTGCCGGCATTCCCTTCGAGGTAGTCCCGGCCCCCACTTCCGCGCTGGCCACCCTCGCCACCGCCGGGATACCGGCGACCGATCGCCGCTTCTCGTCCTCGGTAGCGATCGTCACGGGTCACCGCAGCCGGGAGCAGCAAGTCAAACTCAGGGAGCTTGCAAGCGCCGTCGACACGATCGTCGTGCTAATGGGCCTTTCAACCCTCCCCACTACAGTGGCAGAGTTGATTGCTGGGGGCCGCGACCCCGACACGCCTGCGGCCATCATCGAGAACGGCACTTTGCCCGAGCAACGGGTGATCGTGACCTCGCTTGGGCATCTGCCGGAAGCGGCCGCAGACGCCACGGTCGAGTCGCCGGCGACGATAGTGATAGGCGAAGTGGTGCGTTTGCGCGACAGGCTCCTCAGCGCCCATAGCGCCGAGAGGGTCGCATCAACCTCGTGAGCGCGCCTCTGTCGTCTTCCTGCGCCAAGTCTCGGTCTGTTCGACCTCATTGAACGTGTAAATGTGCACTCCCGGCACATCGAGTGCCGGGTCTCCCAGCTTAGGTGCCAGCTTCTCCAGGAGTCGAGTCGGGTCGTACCCTCCGGGAACGACCAGGCGCAGCAAGCCGCCCCTGCTCTTGGTGAGAAACCGAGCCGAGTCCCCTACTCCGATCTTCTGTGACACCCGGAGCAGCTTCGCGGTATCGGTGATGCTCGGTAGCCCGAGGTAGATGGGCAGCTCGACCCCCCGCCGCCGCACACGCTTGACCCATCGGACGATTAGCTTGGCGTCGAAGCAGATGTTGCTCACAATGTAAGTGGCGAAGCGCCGCTTGTCCCACATCGATTGGATGGTGACGTCGTCGTCGATGAGCGGATGGCTCTCTGGGTAACCCGCGATTCCGATGTCGTCGAACGAGTGGCCGCGTTCGTGCATAGCTTGCAGCAGCTCGAAGGACCCCTGGAACTTGCCCGCGGGTTGCGCCTCATCTCCCGCCACCACGAAGACCTCACGGATGTTTGCAGCACGCAGCCTCTCAACGACCTCATCGAGGTGCGAACCGTCGGCAATAAGGCGCGCCGAGACATGGGGAACAGCGTCGTAACCATGCCCGGCGAGCTTCTCCGCTAGATCAAGCGTCGAATCGAGCCCCCTGCGGGGCGAGCCCGTCACCGTGACCTTGATATCAGTAGCGACCGCGTTGAGGACTCGCTCCTCGGCCCCCTCTAACGGAAGCACCTCGTAGCGCGCATGATCGAGCCACCTCTGAATGGTCTCGCGACCCTCGGCAGGTGTCATGACTGCCGAGGGCCTAGCGCCGGTCGATTAACTCAGCTCGAGATTCCCTCCAGCCACACATCGGCCTTGTCCTTGTTGTCAGAGAGCCACTGCGCAGCCGCATCTTCGGGAGTCATCTTCTCTTCGGCGATCAGCTCTGATACCAGCTCTTGATCGGCGTTCGACCATTTGAAGTTCTCCACGAACTGGACCGCGGGCGAGCCAGACTCGGCGAACTCGGTCGAGACCAACTTCCGAAGATCGTAGTCGGGATAGGCGCAGGAAACCTTATCGGGATCCGCGTCACAACCCTCCGTACGCTTGGGCAGCTTCACCTCCACGAAGTCCAAGGCCGCGTTCAACCACTGCGGCTCGTACCAGTAGAAGAGGAGCGGCTCCTCTTGCGCGTAGGCCTGCTGGATCGCAGCGATCTCGGAGGCCTCGCCGCCCGCATAGATGACCTTGAAGTTCAGATCGAGTGTGCTTATCAAAGACTCGTCGTTCGTCACATAGGAAGGGTCACCCGAGAGAAACTGGCCCTTGTCCCCGGATTCGGCGGTCTGGAAGAGCTCTGAGTTCTCCGCTACACCCTGCCACGTGGCGAGCTCGGGGTTCTCGTCGACGAGGTACTTGGGCACGTACCAGCCGATGTGACCTACTACTCCGAGCGACCCCGCTTGTTTGACGGTCTTCTGTTCCTCGGCGTACTTCTTGTACAAGTTGGTGTGCTGCCAGTCCTCCAAGATCACGTCGACTTTCCCGTCCGCCATCGCCTCGAACACCGGTATCTCTGCGATCTTGGTTATCGAAACGGTGCAACCAAGCTCGTTCTCGAGCAGATTCTTGGCCACATAGACATTCGCGGTCGAGCCGACCCAGGACTGCTCATTGATGGTCAACTCTCCGCAGTCTCCGCCTCCGCCTCCGCCTGCCGCACTGCCGCCGTCGGAGCTCGAGCTACGTTGGGCGCCACAACCCGCCGCTACCAGCGCCAACACGGCGCCGAACATCCACAGCCTGTTTCTCACCACTCCACCTCCATAGCTCCCGGATGCCCGGCGTCTGTCGCCGACCACCATCTTGCCGTTCACGCGCTGCGCCTCTGCACATTGCCTCTTGTAACCCTATCCAGAACGATCCCCAATGCAAGGATGGCGAGACTGGCCACCGCCCCGTCTCCGAACTCGTTTCGCTGCA
Source organism: Actinomycetota bacterium (assembly GCA_035646635.1). Classification (GTDB taxonomy): domain Bacteria; phylum Actinomycetota; class CADDZG01; order CADDZG01; family WHSQ01; genus JACDAL01. The sequence continues at coordinate 5,697 of DASRPA010000199.1, forward strand.
AGCCCACGACGACGCCGTAGCCGAGCGCACCGCCGCCCACCAAGCCCGCAACGATGACGACCGCTAGCACCATGATTATGCCCTGGTTGATCCCCAACATGATGGCCGGGCGGGCGAGGGGAATCTTGACCTTGAGCAGCACCTCGGCGCGCGTGGCGCCGAACGCTCTGGCCGCCTCGACCGCGGCCGGAGACACCTCCTTGATCCCGACTACCACAAGGCGAATAACGACCGGAGTTGCATATAGGACCGAGGCGATCACCCCCGGCACGCGCCCGACACTAAACAGGGCCACGATGGGAATCAGATAAACGATCTGCGGCAGCGTCTGAAGAGCGTCCTGAATAGGTCTGATGGCACGCTCGAAACGAGGCGTCTCGGCCGCCACGATCCCAAGCGCCACACCAATAACCAGAGTCAGCAGGGTCGATACCAGCACTTGCGAGGCGGTGTTCATCGCCGTACCCCAAACGCCCATGACACCGATCGCCGTCAGCAGCACCCCGGCGATGATCATTTGACGAACCCCAGAGACGATCAGAGCTACGACAGCGGCCGCCCCGATCACCGCCCACCAGGGAGAGCCGGTCAGGAACACGCGCAGCGGCTCGAGACCCCAGGTGACGAGGTGGTCTCCCAGCCACGAAGTGACCGGATACACCGGTTTTGTTGGGTCCTGCACCCACGTGATGGCGTCGTTGATGATTCCTGCGATGAAGTCTCCGGCGCCTACGGTTTCCGGAAAGGAACCCACGGCCAAAACCCGCGCCGCCAAGGCGAACACAGCAATTGATGCGACCACAGCTGCGCTGAGCTTTCGAGGTGAGAAACGCGGGGTGCTCCGGTCACTCTCAGGGTGACGGCCGGCGTCTAGGCGCACCGCGGCGGCCTCAGTCGAACGGTCGAGCGCGATCGCCATGATGACAATGGCCGAGCTGGCAACGATCGCCAGCCCCACGTCCAGGAAGCTGAGCGAGGAGATAACTGTGTCGCCGAGTCCGCCGCCACCGATGAGCGAGGCGATGATCACGATCGACAGCGCCATCATGATCGTTTGGTTCACGCCGAGCATGATGGATCTGAGCGCCAGGGGGAGCTGCACTCCGAATAGAACTTGCCGGCTCGTCGCGCCCAGAGATTCCGCCATCTCCACGGACTCCTTAGCAACACCGCGGACACCGAGGGCGGTAATGCGAACGGCCGGCGGAACCGCATAGACGACGGTCGCGATCACGGCGGCCGGGTTCCCGACGGAAAAGAAGATCACGACCGGCATTAGATAAGCGAATGCCGGCACGATCTGCATCGCATCGAGCACCGGAGTGATCGCCTTGTCGAAGCGGTCGCTGCGCCCGGCAAGCACTCCCGCCGGAATGCCGATTGCAAGGGATACCAACACCGCGGCAAACATGAGCGCGAGCGTTTCCATGCTTTCCTCCCAAACTCCCAGCAGGCCGAAGGAAAGGAAGGAGCACAACACGAGCAGGGCTATGCGCCGGCCGCTCCAGCGAAGCGCGATGAGCGTGGCCGCGGCCGTGACGCCAACCCAGGATAGCCACACCAGCACGCTGTTGAGGTAAAAAACCAGCTGGTCGAGAAAATTGGCGATGTGGTTGAAGAAATAGAGGAAGAGCCAGTGCGAGTTCTGGTTATCGACAATCCACTCGTAGAGAGTGTCGAAGCGCTTGTTTAGTGGATAGATGAGGCTGGTGGGCCACGGGAACTGATCCTCGAGCAGGACGAAAAGAACGAGCAGGGTCGCCACGACGACGCCGACCTGCGACGAGCGCCCGAGATGTGGGATGCGCGCTCTGATGGCCGGGCGGGCCGCCGTGACTACCGACATCGGCTAGGGGCCCCCGTCGGCGCGCAGCACAGCCACGCGGTCGACCACACCGACCATGCGGTCGCCGTCCATGATCCGCACCGGCTTCGGGTTATCCGCAACGAGCGCGACGACATCGCGCACGACTTGGTCTACAGGCGCCGTCGGCCCAGAGAGGTCATCGCTGGCGGTGGGATCCCGCATGATCCAGCGAAGGGTAAGGACTTGACTGCGAGGTACGTCCCGAACGAAATTACGAACGTAGTCATCGGCCGGTGAGCCGACGAGCTCCTCGGGGCTCCCCTGCTGCACAACCTCCCCGTCGCGCATGATCATGATGCGGTCCCCGAGCCGGAGTGCCTCGGACAGGTCGTGGGTGATGAACACCATGGTCTTACCGGTCTCCTTTTGGAGCCGGATAACCTCGTTTTGCATGTCGCGGCGGATGAGCGGATCGAGAGCGCTGAACGGCTCATCGAAGATCATCACCTCGGGATCGACGGCAAACGCACGGGCAAGGCCCACCCGCTGCTGCATGCCCCCCGAGAGCTGGTCGGGAAAATGGTTCTCGAACCCGTCCAGTCCCACGAGCTCGACCATCTTGCGGGCTCGATCCAAGCGCTGCTCTTTGGGCTTCTGCTGGATCTCGAGACCGAACCCGATGTTGTCGACCACCCTGCGGTGTGCCAAGAGGCCGAAGTGCTGGAAAACCATCGCCACGGTCCCGCGGCGCAAGCGGCGCAGGCCGGCAGTATCGGCGGCCATAACGTCGTGCCCCGCGATGCGGATCTCGCCGGCGGTTGGTTCGATCAGCCGGATCAAGGCCCGTGCCAGGGTGGACTTGCCGGAGCCCGACAATCCCATGACTACGAAGACCTCGCCGGGCCACACTTCGAAGTCGACGTCTCGCACCGCGGCGATGCAACCTGTGCGCTTGCGCAGCTCCGCCCGCGGGAGCGTGGCGGCCTCGGTCCCGATGATCTTCTCGGCCTTGGGGCCGAAGATCTTCCACACGCCTCGCGCCGTTATGATCGGGTCGTTCGCGCGCTCAGAGGGGGCCGCGCGGCGACCCTCATCCTGAACGACGCCGGCCTCGCTCACTCCGGCCCTCCCCCGATAGCCATTCTCAACAACCACCGTAACCCGCGCCCGAAGCACCAAGTGCCAACGATGGAGGACGAGGCTCACAACAGGCCGTGCAGCTTGCGCGCTTTCAGCCGATGTACGAGCATCAGAAAAAGCTCGGCCGTCGCCATGGCGTCGGACAAGGCATGGTGGCTGCGATGAGGGGGTAGCCCGAAGTGGGCGCGCGCTGCCGCCAGCGCCACCGGTGGCCCCGGCTCGGGCTCGGGTCGGCGCGCCAGGCGAGCCAACAGCCTCATCGTGTCGACCACCTGAGGACGCGGCCACAAAAGCCCCTCTCGGGCACAGGCCCGCCGCAGAAAGGGCACATCGACCATCGCTCAGTGCACCAGAAGCACTCCCTCGGACATGCGGGCGAGTATGGAGGGAAGGACATCTCCGAGCGACGGCGCTCGATCGAGGTCTCGGGGGAGAGTTGGTGGATCGTCGTGCTCTCGGCGGTCATCTCCTGAGC
>DASRPA010000200.1:0-17469 GCA_035646635.1 Actinomycetota bacterium
GCAGGAAGCGCCCGTCGCCTCGGCCTAGCGACGCCGAGCCGGACTTGATCACCGCCCGCAGCGACGTGGTCGGCAGCCTCCTGCGGCCTAAGGAACTGCTCGAGGCGCAACGGCTGGCCGCGGCGGGAGAGTTGGCGCCCGGCGATCTCAAGGTCATCGAGGACCGCGCCGTCGACCACGCCCTAGAACTGCAAACAGAAGCCGGCACGGAGGTGGTGACGGACGGGGAGATGCGTCGTCTGTCGTTCCAGAGCCAGCTCGTCGCCGCGGTGGACGGCTTTTCCGAGTGGGACATCGACGCGTTTCTGTGGGGTAACTGGCGCTCGGACGATCTAGGCGGCGTCGACATCGAGCGTCCGCCACTCACGGTTATCGACAAGCTCTCTCGCAGGCGCTGGCTCTCGGCCGACGAGTTCAGCTATGCGCATGGCCGGACGGAGGCGATTCTCAAGGTCACGCTCCCGAGTCCCAGTCTGTTCGCCAACTTCTGGGACCCCCAGACCTCCACCGATGCCTACGGAACGCTCGAAGACTTCCTCTCGGACGTCGCCGAGATCCTGAGGCAAGAGGTCACGGAGCTAGCCCGCCTCGGCTGCACCTACATCCAGCTCGACGCGCCTCACTACCCACTGCTGATCGACCCCGGCTACCGTGACTTCTACGAGAGCCGGGGGTGGCCGGCGGAGCGCTGGCTCGAGCTCGGCCTCGAACTCGACAACGCAGTGATCTCGGGCCATGAAGGTGTGACCTTCGGCTTCCACCTCTGTCGGGGCAACCAGATGAGCCGCTGGCTCGTCTCGGGGGGCTACGATTGGCTCGCGGCGCGCATCTTTCCCGCTATCCGTGCGGATCGGCTTCTGCTCGAGTATGACGACGAGCGCTCCGGTTCGTTCGAGCCGCTGCGTGAAGTGCCCGAGGACAAGATCGTGGTGCTGGGGTTGGTCACGACGAAGTCCGGGCGGCGGGAGACTCCGGCCGAGCTGACCGAGCGCATCAGGGAGGCCGAGAAGTTCGTGCCGCTTGACCGGCTGGCGCTGTCGCCGCAGTGCGGCTTCGCCACCTCGGTGAAGGGGAACGACATCAGCTTCGAGGAGCAGGGGGCCAAGCTGAAGGTGATTGCCGAGACGGCCAAGCAGTTGTGGGCCTAGTCACCGAGGTCGAATAGGCAGCCTCTCCTCTTTGTAGAACGACGGGTTTGTATAACGACGGGCTCGGAAGCGCCGTAGAGTCATTCGATGGCGGATTTGCCTCCAGGCATTTACGAGCAGCTCATTAGCACCGGGCTCGGCCGAGATCTCGAATCAATCGATTCCGATCTGGTCGATCGCGGGTCACTCGATCCAGTCGATGCTCACGAGATTCTGAGCCGCCACCTCGCCGGGCTTGCCCGGCGAGCATTACAGGCAGCCGGAGGAGACGATTCAGTGGCCCTGATCCGGCAAGTCGAGATGACCAACCGGATCGCAGAAGCCATTCGAGCGGTCGCGCCGAATGCAGCGGACGAAGATGACCTCGTCTCAGAGTCAAGGGATCTTCTCTACGCGCTGCTCCATGAGCGAAGCGGTCCTGGCCCTGTTCGCTTCCCAGCTCGACCCGAAGTACCTCTGTCGGCCACAGCCCTGCTCGTCAACGGACGAAATCAGCCTCGCATCGGGACTGAGATCCAGCGAGAGCTCGCGTCGGCCGACAGCGTCGATCTTCTCTGCGCTTTCGTGAAGTGGCACGGGCTTCGGGTTATCGAGGAGCACATCGAGGCACTCATCCGGCGCGGTGGGCGTCTGCGCGTGATCACGACCACATACATCGGCGCGACTGAGCAACGAGCGATAGATCGTCTAGCGGAACTAGGCGCCGAAATCAGGGTCTCGTACGAGACACGGATGACACGCCTGCACGCCAAGGCATGGCTCTTCCATCGCTCAACGGGTTTCTCGACCGCGTACGTCGGTTCTTCGAATCTCTCGAAGGCAGCGCTCCTAGACGGACTCGAGTGGAACGTGCGGTTGTCGGCAGTCGAGCAGGGTCATCTCCTCGACACCTTCGAGGCGACCTTCGACGAGTACTGGGAGGACCCCGCATTCGAGCCCTACGACCCAGCCGATGCGGCTCAGCGGGAACGTCTTGCCCAAGCTCTAGCCGTCGAACGGACTGGACCGACCGACCTGCCGATTGAGCTGACGGCTCTCGAGGTAAGGCCGTGGGGTTATCAGCAGGAGATTCTCGACGAACTGACCGCTGAACGCGAGGTCCACGGCTCCTGGCGAAATCTCGTGGTCATGGCAACCGGCACGGGCAAAACGATCGTCGCCGGGTTGGACTACCGGCGGTTACGAGACGCTGGTCTTATCGACTCGGTGCTCTTCGTTGCGCACCGAGAAGAGATCCTGACTCAGAGTCAGGCGATCTTCCGCCACATCATGCGAAGCGGTTCCTTCGGCGAACGTTTCGTGGCCGGCGAACGCCCTCAGGAATGGCGGCACGTCTTCGCCTCCGTTCAGTCCCTAGCTCGGCTGGATCTCCAGAAGGATCTGGCCGCCGATCACTTCGACATGGTCATCGTCGATGAGTTCCACCACGCGAGCGAGGAGACCAAGACCTACGCACGTCTCCTGGAACACGTCACGCCTAAGGTGCTGCTGGGCCTTACTGCGACTCCTGAGCGTGCCGACGGTCTCGACGTCCGCGTGTGGTTCGACGGCCGCACAGCGGCCGAACTCCGGTTGTGGGAGGCGCTCGAACGGGGACTGCTCGCACCCTTCCAGTATTTCGGACTGCATGACGGCACGGATCTCAAGCATGTTCGCTGGAAACGAGGGCGTGGTTACGACGCCGCAGAGTTGACGAACGTCTATACCGGTCATGATGCACGAGTTCGGATCATCCTCCAAGCGCTCCTGGACAAAGTCACCGACCCCGGGCGCATACGGGCACTCGGATTCTGCGTAAGCATCGACCATGCGGAGTTCATGTCACAGAGATTCAACGAAGCAGGCATTCCCTCTCGGGCCGTCACGTCACGAACATCGTCAGAGTACCGCCGCGCCAGTCTCGTTGCTCTTCGCAACCGAGACATCAACGTGTTGTTCACCGTGGATCTGTTCAATGAGGGCGTCGACGTTCCCGAGATCGACACGGTCCTATTCATGCGGCCGACGGAGAGCGCCACGGTCTTCCTCCAGCAGCTCGGCCGTGGCCTCCGGCTGGCCGATGACAAGCCCTGCCTGACGGTTCTGGACTTCATCGGCAACCAACACACCGAGTTCCGCTTCGACCTCCGATATCGGGCCCTGACGGGAGTTAGCCGGCGCGGCCTGGCCCGTGAGGTGGAGCACGGCTTCCCCACGCTGCCGCCCGGCTGTCATATCGAACTCGACAGGGTCGCTGCGGAGCTCGTTCTACGAAACGTCCAGTCATCACTCCGAGTCAACTGGCAGGGCCTCGTGGCCGAGCTGCGCCGTCTCGGCGAAGTCTCCCTCGGGACGTTTCTCGACGAGACGGGCCTGGATCTAGACGACATCTATCGCCGTCGACGCGGCGGATGGGCAGGTTTACGCCGGCTCGCCAGTCTCGACGACCGGCCCCCGGAAGCGGACGACGATCGCCTATCTGGTTCCTTCGGGCGAATGCTGCACATCGATGATCTCGAACGACTCGCCTTCCTTCGGCAGGTTCTTGATTCGACGGACCCACCACCAGTCGATCTGGGGAACGGCAGGGCCCGGCGTCTGCTGTTGATGCTTCACTTCTCACTCTGGGGAGCGAACGAACCCGCTTCCGAGATCGAGGCGGGATTGCGTCGGCTCTGGGCAAATCCCAGTCGGCGGGAAGAGCTTCTCGAGCTGTCGACGCTCATTCACGATCGCATTCGTCGAGTCACTCGCCCCGTCGCTCCCGCCGGATCGATCCCGCTGCATGTGCACGGTCGCTTCAGCAGGGATGAAGCGCTAGCTGCCTTTGGCGTGGACAACCCTGGCTCAGTGCGGCAGGGCGTGAAGTGGGTGAAGGACGAACAGGCGGATGTGTTCTTCGTAACCCTGCGCAAGACCGAGAAGCAGTACTCCCCAACCACGATGTATCAGGATCGCGCGATCTCACCCGGGCTATTCCAGTGGGAGTCGCAGAGCACTACGTCTGAAGCGTCACTCACGGGCCAGCGTTATGTCCACCATCGTCAGCATGGATCGTCGGTCCACCTGTTCGTCCGCGAGACCAAGGAGACTGACGGCGATATGGGCGCCCCGCCTTACATCTACGCCGGCCCATGCGCATACGTGAGGCATTCCGGCGATCGTCCGATGAAGGTGATCTGGAAGCTCGAGCATGCGCTTCCCGCCGAGACTTTCCACGCAGCTCGGGTCGCCGCTGGCTAGTCTCCCAACTCCTCCTCGAGCCAAGCACAGTGATCGCCGAAGTAGTTTGCGTCTACCGCATGGATTCAACTCCCGGGGTCATCCGGGTAGGCCAACTCGACAGGCTCCCCGCAACCTGCACATCTCGGCCTTGTATCGTCGCCGTTGGACTCAATCATCAGAAGCAGCGTCTTTCTCCTCCTGCAAGACCTTGAGGTACGTCCCTATATCGTCGATGAACATCCCTAGCAAGTCGCCCTTTCCGAGCTTCGTTTTCGGATAGCTTGTATCTCTACGGATTGCCAACACAAAACCTCCTCGAACACGAACAGCGGTTCGACTGCAGCGCTGCCCTCCGGCTCTTCCAGCTTCCTCTAAGGCTTCGCGGAGAGCTTCCAAGATCACAAAGCGCCGTCTAACTTCGCTCCACTTCAGAATGACCTCGTCCGATGCCCACACGGTCGAAACGCGAGTGAAATCGACCCTCGCCTTCATCAGCTCTTCGGAAGTGGGTGGTTCCTCCCCCATTCGGTCGGCATATAGCTGTCGGAACCAAAAGGTGATGAAGCCTTCGTATAGGGGAATTCGTTTTCCCTGGCTGCAGCTTCAAGTTCCTTGTTACGCTCTAAATGCCGCCCGGAAAACACTGCAATGGCAGACACGAGCACCGTGGCCGTCGCGCCTATGGAAGCAGCAGCCACATTCGAATCAAGTCGGCTGATCTCGCGAATCAGAAACCAAAGGAATGCGCCCAGTGCCCCCAAGAGCAGCAAGACGAGAGCTACCGAGCCAAATGCTTGCTTCCAGGTCGTCTCCTTGCCTGCTGCGTCAGTCATTGCTCACTAGTTTCCTCAAGCCAACGCGCCAGGCTCACCCCGACCTTGTCCCCAAGGTCGAGAGTGTTACGCGTATACACACCGAGCGCCGGTGCGAGTCTGTGCCGAGTAATCATCGAAGTCAATTCTCGACATGCGACGTGAGCTTCAAAGCGATTCGACCGCCGGTCCAAAGACTGTGGCTAGCGCTCGCTTAACGCCTCCCTTACAAGCTTGTCCGCGTCGGTGTTCCGCTCTCTGGGCACCCAATAGACCCTCTGGTCGTCGAACTGTTTCAGTAACGCAAGGGCCTTGCGGTGGAGGGGCTTGAGGTGATCACTGTTTACCTGAGCTAGGTCGTTAATCTGGTCGACTACAAGCTGGTTGTCGACGTAGACTCGATTCTTGCCGATCTCGTGCTCGAATGCGATCTCAAGGCCCTTGATAAGAGCCCGGTACTCCGCACCCTGGATCGTCTCTGTGCCGATCCTCTGCTTGAAGGTCGTGACGGGTCGATCCCCCGGCTCGTTTAGCACCACACCGATCGCCGCCTCCCCTGGTTCGTCATCCGACGAGCGTCTCATGCCGCCGTCGGTGTTCAGCAGATAACGGCCTCTCTTCAGAGCGAACCCAGGCGTTCCAAGCGCTGTCATAGATTCAGCTAGCCCTCTAGGACAGTCGGCGGCCCATTGTCTCCCGGTGCGTAAATCCTCGGCAATCGATTCATCGGAGATCGCGTCGTTCGCACGGACGGCAAGGTTGCGGTGGTGCCCGAAGGACGCGAAGCCCTACCTCTCGGCGCAGGTGTGATCTCAGGTGGGCTTCCAGCTCTTTTCGGGAGCATTGGCGTCCGTACGCCGAATTGTGAAGCCCGACGCCGAAGCACAGCTGACGGTCTGCATTAGTCAACAAGTGTACTGGCATGAGTTCGACACAGGGTAAGGACGGGATGAATCAGTGGATGCCTAGGGTCTGCGTTTGCCGCAATGCTCGGCCACCACCTCCTCAAGCACATCGAACAGTTCCACGTAGCTCTGGCTGCAAGGGAGAGGCAGGTACCAAACCTGACTACGACCGGACAAATGAGAATGAGGCAACCGTTTCGCGCCGAGTTCTTAATGCCGGCAGATTGGGTCAAGAAGCACTCCCGTGAGAGCGCGGACATCGAATCCTTAGCCGAGGCCTTTTGCGGTGAGCGACATCGCCATAGGCGACCGCCTGATGGGCCTGGGCCTGAAGTCAACGGTCTAAAGCATCATTGGGAAGTCCCGCCCTCTTAGGCACAGGGTCCAAGGCACCGCTGAGCGAGTAAGGTCGCCGGGCTCCCTGGGTTGTCGTTGAGTCGCGATGTCGGTCATCGCCCGAACTTTTAGGCCGCCGAGCGGACTCGCTCGGGTTCCGCTCAATCGAGCGGCTGGAGGGCCGCGGCGTTGCCCAACCTCGGCCAGGGTCGCCTCTGTGTTCGCCACCCAACTCCTCGCGCCAGGTGCTGTGATCGACGAGGTAATCCGCATCCCACGGCGTGGACCAAATCGTCAGGACCCAGCTGTCAGATCATCTCGACAGCATATTGGAAGCTGCGCACTGACCTACTTCGAAGACTTGCTGCTGTCTCCCGAACCAGCGGGACTCGAGGCCTTGCTGCCCGCTCCCGCCGAGGTGGGGGGCGGCTTGAGTTGGGAAGCAGGCTTATTTCCCGATCCGTACCCGCCCTTCCGAAGGCTTGTCCTTCGGCCAGACGAACCGTTCCCAGACGTATTTCGAGCCATGCCAACCACTCGCTTCCTACGCGTCGCTGAACTCCAAGATTTCTACTTCGTCCCACCTAATCAACAAGCTCGTTCCTCGAAACACCGGTCGTCCGTTCTCCAGAAGGAACTCCCCGCTATCCGGATCCATCTCGACTGTCTCCGCCAGGAAAAGGTCCTGCGTCTCTGGATACCCCGCGGCGTATGAAGCGATTCCCCTGTCGGAGGGGGCGTACGCCCCGCCAATCCAAACCCCGCTCTTCAAGCGCAGACGGACCCAGCCGTCCGGTCGACTTGCGAAGAAGTAGTCCCACGCACGAGGTGCGGGATCAGGGCCTGTGAGTAACCGGGCCCACCCCTGCCCATTACGAGTAGCAAGGCCAACCCGATCCCCTCCTATGAATGGCATTGCAACGTAGGCCAGAATAATTGGCCATAGCCAGAGTGGAAGAGGGCGCGCCACCCCCGCTCCGCCAGTCCGAAACTGCGTTGCCCACAACCAATAGGTGACCGGTGCAATAACAGCATGAAATAACGCCGAGGTACCGCAGAATCGAAAAAGTCGATCAGACAAGCCGATCCCCCAGTTACCAACCTTTCTCTCAAACCCCCACACGTAGAGACCGCCGGGAAGCAAAGCGACAAGGGCAACCGCTATCGCCTCGAACGTCGTCACCGGGCTTAGACGGAAGGCCGGAGACTTGTCGAGAATGAGGGCCTGTTGCGATTGCTCTTTGCCATATTCCTCACCTTCTTTCTGAATCTCACTAGCGTAATTCACACCTGCGACAGCCCGTACCCCAGTGACCCGGTTCTCGGAGCGGGATAAAACACAGCCGCAGGCGGATCGTGCCCGGTACAGCGACCCTTTCCACGAAATGAGCGCTGAGCGCTGCTGAGTAAAAGGAGTCGGACCTGCCCCCTGCTTGTAGGGTGGCCCCATGCCTCCTCGCGCCTCTCGTCTGGTGACCGCTCTCGGCCTCTCGCTCGTCGGCCTGTGGTGGGCGCGCCAGCGGGCCCACTCCAAGGTGCCTTCCCCCCAGGGCAGGTGGCGCGAGGTCACGGAGGACGAGCTGGGCTGACCATGCGAGCCCTCATCCTGGGCGCCACCGGAGCAATCGGGCGAACGGTGGCAGCCGAGCTGGCTCGCTCGACGGAAGTGGAGAGGTTGTGGCTTGCGGGCCGCAACGAGGCCCGGCTGGCGTGGCTGGTGGACGTTCTCTCAGGCGACCCCTCCCGCATCTCAGCCCACGCTTTCGATCTCCACGACGGCGCCCTCCGGGATCGCCGCTTCAGGGAGCTGTCCCCCGATCTCGTGATCTCGTGCGTCGGCCCCGCCGGGCGGCTGGAGCTTCCCTGCGCCCGCGCTGCCGTAGAGGTGGGGGCCTCGTGGTTATCGTCCGCAAACGACCACGCTGCAGCCGAGGCCGTCCCCAGCCTCCATGCGAGTGCCGTTACAGCCGGAGTCACGGTCGTCAGCGGCTGCGGCCTGAGCCCGGGGCTCACGAACCTGCTAGTAGCTCTGGCCGCTCAGGAACTCGACGAGGTGGAGGAAATCGAAATCGCCACGGCGCGCTCGGCCCGCGACCCGGCAGGACAGGCGGCGCTGGCCGCGCTCCTGGTCGGGCTCTCCGGACCGGCTCCCTCAATCGCCGATGGCCGCCGCACCAGCGAGCCAGGCCCTAAGGCTTCCCACCTCGTCTATTTCCCCGAGCCCGTGGGTTGGATCGAGACCTTCGCCGGAGCGAGCCCCGAGATAACCACCCTGCCCAGCCGGTGGCCCGGCCTGCGCCTTCTGCGCTGGCGGGTAGGGCTCGTCGAGAAGCCGGCCATGGATGCGCTACGCCTGCTCGCCGGCGGGCCCTGGGCCTCGCGCCTCGCAAATTGGGGACCGGTGGGCAGCAGGGCCCTTCAGCAGGCCCTGGGTGCGTGGCCGAGCGCAGGCCCGGCCTGGAGTGCGGCCCGCGTCGACGTGCGCGGGCGGGCGGGTGCTCACCCTCGATCGATCTCGTTGGGCGTGGTCGACCATCTGGTCAACCTCACCGCCCTGCCCCTGGTCGCTGCGGCTACCGAGCTAGCAGCGGGTCGCACGGAGCCGGGCGTCAGAGCCCCCGAGCAGGCCTTCGAGCCGAAGTCCTTGTTGGCACGCATCGGCAGGCGGGGGGTGCGCATCGCCCGCCTCGAGCCCTATCTGATCTAGGTCTAGCCAGGTCCCGGTACTGGCTGCCGAGTTTCACACAGTGGCTCACGTGAGACTGTCGCATCTCAACCACCGGCCCCCGATGGTGGTCAAAAGTCCTCGGTCCGCGTTTTACCACCGAATCCGATGGTCAAAAGTCCTCGGTCCGCGTTTGACCACCTTGCCGGCCCCCGGCCCCTCGCCCGAGCCGGCCCCCTGCTGCCCAACCTTTAGCTCCTACACGTCGCGTTCGATGAAGGAGAGCTTCAGCCCACCCACGAGGTCCGAGGCAAGGTTGTAGAGGAAAGCCAGGAACAGGTTCACGAGAGAGGCAAACACGCCTAATGCCAGGCCCAGCAGCAGCGCCCACCTCTCGACCAACCACAACGAGATCGGCAGCCCCTCCCCCTTCTTCAGGAAGACGGCACCCTGGGCGAATCCCGTGACGGCGTCGAACAGCCCGACGCCTTCCAGGATCTGATAGACGACCGCCACGAACACGAGCCACAGCACCAGGAAGCACGCGTAATAGATCAGGGACAGCTTGAGAACGCTAATGGGGTCGATGTGCTTCAGAACGCGCTTGACCCGCCTGGTCGCAGGCCGGAAGCGGCGCCGGTGCCTCTCGTGCTCGGGATCGGGCTCGACGAGGGGGGCGCGGCGAGGAATCACGTCGGTGCGGGCGGCCCGCTCAGGACTATCGAGCTCGGCGGCCTCGGTGGGAGTCTCGTCAGCCGAGGCGGCGGGCGCGGGAGCAACCGCGGCGCGGTGCCAGGTCTGCGTGTCCTTCTTTTCCCAGGCCAAGCGACCTCCTCAGGCCTACATCGTAGCCTTCGACAGCATGCGCCCCCGGTCCTCAGGGGCCGGAAATCACTCTGCCGAGCGGTTTTTCGACCTCGGCGCCGACGCCGAAGCCTTCTCGCGAATTTCCCAGGCTACCGCGACAGGGCCGAGCACCCGTACCCGTGTGACGCCGGACGCCCCACAGTGGTTCTCAGACGGCTTCCGCCGGCCGAGCGTGAATAGCCCTGCTGCACGACCGCCATCCTCACCCTCGGCGTTTTGAGGCTCGGAGTTTAGGGCTCCCGGTTCGAGTTGAGCGGCGGAGTGTCGGACTCGCCCATGACCAGGGCCACCGCGCTGATGCAGGCGCCGGAGTCCAGATTCATTACCCGCACGCCGGTCGTGGGCCGGCCCTGACGAGAGATCTGTGCCACCCCCATCCGGATGACTACACCATCGTCTGAGATCAGGAAGATCTCGTCCTCGGGCTTGACGACGCAGGCACCCACGAGGGGGCCGCGCGGACGGGTGAGTCTGGCCGCGATCACGCCTTTGCCGGCCCGCCCCTTGAGCGGGAACGAAGCCAGCTTGGTGCGTTTGCCATAACCGAACTCGGTGATCAGGAGCAGGTCGGCCGCATTGTCGGAGATGACCTCACAGGAAACGACCTCGTCGTCATCGTCGAGCTTGATCCCGATCACGCCGGTTGCCGTTCTGCCCATGCTCCGGACGGACCCTTCCGGGAAGCGGATGGCCTTGCCCTTCTTGGTGATCAGCAGGATGTCGTCCCGGCCCGATGTGGGCCGGACGCGCACCACTTCGTCGCCCTCCTTGAGGTTCAACGCGATGATGCCTTCTTTACGGGATGAGTCGTACTCGCGAAACAGTGTCTTCTTGACCATTCCGCCCTTGGTGGCGATCAGCAGATAGCGGTAGGACTCGTAGTCGCGCGTGTTGATAACCGCGGCAACGCCGTCCTCGGGCCTCATCGGAACGACGTTGACGACGGCCGTCCCGCGCGCCGTGCGGTCGCGCTTGGGAATCTCATGAGCTTTGATCCGGTACACGCGTCCGCTGTTGGAGAACAGCAACAGATAGGAATGAGCGGTGGTGGTGAGGAGGTGCTCGATGATGTCGCCCTCTTTGAGGTTGGTCCCCTTGACCCCGCGGCCCCCGCGCCCTTGGCGCCTGTAGGTATCGAGCGGTACGGTCTTCACATAACGATCGCGCGACACCGACACCACCAAGTCTTCGTCGGCGATCAGATCCTCGATATCGAACTCGCCCTCATCGGGAACGAGCCGGCTGCGCCGTTTGTCGGCGTGCTTGTCCCGAATCTCTTTGAGCTCGGTGGAGATGATCGCCCGAACTCGTTGTGGGTCGGCGAGGATCGCCTCGAGTTCCGCGATCGTGAGCTGGAGCGCGGCGTGCTCTTGGCGGACCTTGCCCTGCTCGAGCGCAGTGAGTCGTCGCAGAGGCATATCGAGAATGTGTGACGCCTGTATCTCAGACAGCTCAAAGCGAGCGATAAGCCCCGACCTCGCTTCGTCGGCGTTGGATGCGGCCCGAATCAACGCGATGACCTCATCGATGTTGTCCAGCGCAATGATGAGCCCCTCGAGGATGTGCGAGCGCTCTTTGGCCTTTCGCAGCCGGTACTCGGTGCGGCGTGCGATCACGTTCATCTGATGCGTGATGTACTCGAGGATGACTTGGCCGAGGTTCAATGTGCGCGGCACCCCGTCGACAAGTGCCAGCATGTTGACGCCGAAGTTGTCTTGCAACTGAGTCCTCTTGTAGAGCTGGTTCAGGACTACCTGCGGCACCGCGTTGCGCTTCAGGTCGATCACCATGCGCATCTCGGAACGCGACGACTCGTCCCTCAGATCGGCGATGCCATCCTGCCGCTTGGAGTTGACGAGATCGGCGATCTTCTCGAGCAGGCGGGCCTTGTTCACCTGGTAGGGCAGCTCCGAGACGACGATCCTCGGGTTGCCGCGCGGGCCCTCCTCGACCTCACAGATGGCGCGCATCTTTACCGAGCCCCGGCCGGTGGTGTAGGCGTCTACGATCCCCTGACGCCCCACGATCAAGGCCCCAGTAGGAAAGTCGGGCCCCTTGATGTGCTTCATCACGGCTTGAAGTACGGCCCCCTCGGTTTCTGCGATCTCCGGATGATCGAGCAGCTCGATCACCGCGTCGATCACCTCTCCGAGGTTGTGGGGCGGGATGTTGGTGGCCATGCCGACCGCAATCCCGCTGGAACCGTTGGCGAGGAGGTTGGGGAAGCACGCCGGGAGCACCTCGGGTTGAACCTCGAATCCGTCGTAGTTGGGAACGAAGTCCACCGTCTCCTCGTCGATGCCCCGCAGAAGCTCCATCGCCAGCGGCGACAGGCGGCACTCGGTATAACGCATCGCTCCCGGCGGGTCACCGTCCACTGATCCGAAGTTGCCCTGGCCGTCGATGAGCGGATAACGGGTGGAGAAGTCCTGAGCCAGACGCGCGAGGGCGTCGTAGATCGCCTGGTCGCCGTGCGGGTGGTACTTCTTCATCACGTCGCCCACCAGAGCAGCGCACTTGCGGTGCTGACGATCGGGTCGCAGACCGGCTTCCAAGCCGGCGAAGAGAATGCGGCGATGCACAGGCTTCAATCCGTCGCGCACGTCCGGCAGCGCACGACTCACGATGACCGACATCGCGTATTCGAGGAAGGAGGACTGCACCTCGTCCTCGAGGTTTACCTGATCGACCATCGAGCTCTCGGGGAAGTCGTCGGGTGGTTCCTGAGCCATATCGTCGCCTTAGATGTCGAGAAAGCGGATATCTTTGGAGTTGCGCTGAATGAAGTTCTTGCGGGCTTCGACGTCCTCGCCCATGAGGGTCGAGAAGATCTCCTCGGCGAGGGCGGCGTCGTCCATAGTGACTCTCAGCAGCGCACGCTTGGCCGGATCGAGCGTCGTGTCCCAGAGCTCGCTCGGGTCCATCTCCGACAGGCCCTTGAATCGGGACGCCTCGATCTTGCTGCCGTTGTTTGCCGTACGGTACGAGTCAAGCTGCTCGTCGTTACGGAAGTAGTGCACCTTGCCTTTGTGCTTGATGCGATAGAGCGGTGGCTGCGCCACGTACACGTAGCCCGCGTCCACCAGCTCAGGCATATAGCGAAAGAAGAACGTCAGCAGCAGGGTCTTGATGTGAGAACCGTCCACATCGGCGTCGGCCATCGAGATGATCTTGTGATAGCGGCACTTGGAGATATCGAACTCCTCACCGATGCCGGTCCCCACCGCAGTGATGATCGCCTGCACTTCCTTGTTCTCGAGGATCTTGGCCAGCCTCGCGCGCTCGACGTTCAGGATCTTGCCTCGCAGCGGCAGGATCGCCTGGAAGGCGCGCTCACGGCCTTGCTTGGCGGTGCCCCCAGCGGAGTTTCCTTCGACGATGTAGAGCTCTGCCTCCTCAGGATCCCGGGTCTGGCAGTCGGCGAGCTTCCCCGGCAGAGTCGAAGACTCGAGCAGCGTCTTGCGCCGCACAAGGTCGCGCGCCTTTCTCGCCTCGAGCCGGGCTCTCTGGGCTCCGAGGGCCTTGTTGCAGATCGCCCGCGCTTCTCCAGGGTGCTCCTCGAGGAAGTCCGCCAACTTCTGATTCATCGACGTCTCGACGAACGACCTGATCTCCGTGTTTCCGAGCTTCGTCTTGGTCTGGCCTTCGAACTGCGGGTCCCTGAGCTTTACCGAAATGATGGCAGTAAGACCCTCGCGACAGTCCTCACCACTGAAGGAACCGTCCTTCTCCTTGAGAAGGCCCTTGTTCCGGGCATACGCACTCAGCACACGCGTGAGGGAGCGGCGGAAGCCCTCTTCGTGCATTCCGCCTTCATGCGTGTTGATGTTGTTCGCGAACGTGTACACGGACTCGGTGTAGGCGTTCGTCCACTGCATCGCGACCTCGAGCTCGTGGGACTCGCCCTTGGCCTCGAAGTAGACGATCCGCTTGTTGACCGGTTCGCGCGAGGTATTGAGATGCTTGACGAAATCCATGATTCCGCCGGTGTAGCGAAACATCTCGGCGGTTTCGGGCTGGGTGCGGTAGTCGACCAGGCGAATCTCGAGGGAGCGGTTGAGAAACGCCATCTCCCTGAGCCTCTGAACAAGCGTGTCGAACTTGAACTCGCGCTCCTCGGTAAAGACCTCTGGGTCGGGCCAGAAGGTGACGGTGGTACCGGTGCGCTTGGCCGGCTTGACGGCTTTGAGCTTGTCGTCCGGGCGGCCTCTCGAATAGCTCTGCCGCCACAGCTTGCCATCCCTTACGACCTCTATCTCAAGGCGTTCCGAGAGTGCGTTGACCACGGACACACCCACACCGTGCAAGCCGCCCGAGACCTGGTAGCCCTTGCCTCCGAACTTGCCCCCTGCATGCAGCGTTGTGAGAACCACCTCGACCGCGGGCTTGCCTTCGCCGGAAACGGTGTCCACGGGAATACCGCGCCCGTTGTCCGATACCCGGCAGCCCCCGTCGGCGAGCAGCTCGACCTTGATGCGGTCGCAGAATCCTGCCATCGCCTCGTCGACCGCATTGTCGACCACCTCATAGATGAGGTGATGTAGTCCTCGCGTGCCGGTCGAGCCGATGTACATCCCGGGTCGCTGACGAACCGGGTCGAGGCCCTTGAGGACCGTTATGTCTTGAGCCGTGTAGGACGGCCGATCGCCCTTCCGTCCCGTAACAGGCGGCGCCTTAGCCGAAACTGCCTCCTTGATCAAGATCTCCTCCAAGCTACCGGCGGGCTCTGGAATAGGCTGTGCGACGCACTGCGCGGGTAGCTCGAGCAAGTGTTAAGTGTGGGTCTCATTGTATCACTCAAGGGGCCGATTTCCCTCTTTGTGAGGCCTTTCGGAGTTCCCGGAAAGGCCACTCCGGCTTCGTCTCCATGCCTCGTACGCGCTCCTAAACGCGCCTTGAGGATCGGGCTCCCTCGCCTTCGACGCGGGCGGTCGCAATCCAGGCTTCACCGGGCCCGACTTCAAAGAAACTTGTGCAGGTGCCTGTAGCACCTGTCCGGGAGCGGTCCACACCCGGACCTCGCGAACCACAGGACCTTTCAAGACCTCGTTTGCGCGCGCCCGAATGTGATCGGCGAGATAACCCACCTCTGTCGCCCACACCGGCGAATCCGCTCGCAGCCTCAGGACCCCGTCGCGCAACGAGGTGGGCTCGACATGAGCACCCACCGTTGCTCCCGCCAACGCGGGCCACGCACGCCACAGCCGCGCGGTATCCGCGGGCCGCGCTCCGCCCGGCGTTCGGACGTCGCTCAGGGCGTCTCCCAAGCGGACCGGCTCTGGGCTCACCGCTGCCTAACACTTCCGTCGACCACCTCGAGGACCGTGGTGGCCCCCAGCGCCTCGGCCGCCCCCGGTTCGGCCGAGGTCACGATGGTTTGGTCCAACCCCCCCACGGCTTCCCCAAGCCACCGTCGTCGTAGGGGATCTAGCTCCGAGAACACGTCGTCCAGGAGCAGGATCGGCTGCTCTCTCATCGCTTCGGTCACCGTGTCGAACTCTCCTGCCTTGAGCGCCAGGGCCGCCGTTCGCTGCTCGCCCTGCGAGCCGAACGTGCGCGCATCCATCACAGCACGGCCCTGTGACGAACTCACGCCGACGTACACGTCGTCTCGCTGCGGGCCCGTCAACGCTCCCCCCCGCTCGAGCTCTCGGGGCCGGGCCTGAGAGATTGCAAGCTCGAGGTGGCCCCGCAGCTCCGATTCCTCGACCTCCCCGCTGGAAACCGCCTGATCGCCGACCACCTGGGGAAGCCACGCACTCTGGTAGCTGAGATCCAGCCGGCCCTCCGAGGCGATCTCTCCCCAGCGCTTGCGGGCTGCCGGCAGCAGCAGGGCCAGGCACTCCAGCCGAGCCCCCGTGAGGGCAGCGCCCGCCTTGATCAGCGACTCATCCCACACGTCCAAGGTCTTGAGCGACTTCTCAGAACCTCCCCGCGGCGCGCTGCGCAAGAGTGCGTTCTTTTGACGCAGGACCCGTTCCCACTCGCGTCGCAACGAACTCCGCCCCGGGCGGAGCTCCACAACCAGGTCGTCCAAGAAGCGGCGCCGGCCCTCCGGAGACCCCTTGATCAACGAAAGCTCGTCGGGGCCGAAGAACACGGCCACCATCACCTCTGTGAGGGAGCGTGCAGAGCGCACGGGAGTCTTGTTGATCAACGCCCGCCGCCTGCCCTCTCGGATCTCTAGATCAAGCTCCACCGATCGCTCGCCCCGCCTGAGACGTCCGTGCAGCAGCGCTCGTTCGGCGCCCTGTCGAACCAGTGCCTGGTCGGGGCCGCGCGGAGAGGACAGCCCACTGAGGCAGAACATTGCTTCGAGCAGGTTCGTCTTTCCTTGGGCGTTCCTTCCCATCACGAGTGTGGGCCCCTCGCTGAGCTCCACGATCGCCCGCTCGTAGTTGCGGAAGTCCACCAGCTCGAGGGCCTCCACCCTCACGAACGACCACTGCTCGGCACCAACCCGGTCTGCTTTCGAGCGGCTCTGCGGGGAGGTGCACCAGATATCTCTAAGACAACCTCACAGGCATCAGGAGATAGGTAAAGCCTGTCTCGCCCTCGGCTCTCATGATCGCCGGCTTGAGCCCATCAGAAGCCACCAGCGTCAGACGCTCGCCTGAGATAGCGGTAGCGCCGTCCAAGAAAAACCGCGGGTTGAAGGCAATCACCATTGCTTCGCCTTCGTATTCGGCGTCGAGGACCTCTTGTCCTTCGCCCACATCCGGGGTGTTCGCCGAAACCTCGAGCTCGGTCCCGAGCTGAAACTTCACCGGCATGTTGTTCTGAGCCAGCAAACCCACTCGCTTGACCACTTCTACGACATCGCTACGTTCCACCACCAGGGTATTGGGGTAGCCCTGGGGCAACAGCTGTCGGTACTTCGGGAACTCTCCTTCGATGAAGCGCGACGCGATCACGGTTTCGGCGGCCCCATCCGCTCCGGACACCCTGAACACCGCGAAATTGGCCTTTAGCTCCACGCCCACTCGCCCGGAGGTCCCTTGGAGCGTGCGCGCCAGCTCACTCAACGCTCTCGCCGGCAGAACGACGTTGCGTCCCTCGCCCGTATTGCTCACTGAAAGCTCTCGCACCGACAGCCTGTAAGAGTCGGTCGCCGCCAGTGTCAGTGTTTCCCCTTCGACTTCCCATAGGACACCGGTCAGGACCTGGCGCGTCTCATCGCTAGACGCGCTCCTGACCACCTGGGACAGACCTACCGCCAGTGTTTCTGCCCCCAGCTCCAGCTCGATGCCACCTTCGTCTCCCGATCTCGTGGGTAGTTGCGGATAATCCTCGACGGACATCGCTTTGACGTGAAAACGCCCTCGACCCGACGAGATCTCGATCTCCGCATCGCCGCTGATGAGACTCACCTGGCCGGGGCCCAAGCTTCGCATCATGTCCCCAAACAGCCTGCCCGGAACGACGACCGTGCCCGGCTCGTCCACCGCGGCCTGCAGCTGGGTCTCCATGGTCAGCTCGAGGTCGGTTGCTCCGATTGCCACGGTTCCGTCCTCGGTGGCTTCCATCCGCAG
>DASRPA010000201.1:0-5793 GCA_035646635.1 Actinomycetota bacterium
CGGGCCGGGGAGCGGGAGGCCGGTGGGGGCTGTGCTGGGGCGGCCCCCTCACGGCGTGACTTTCTGCATCCCCCTGACTGCGAAAGTGCCCAGGACCCCGACCAGGCCCGCCAGGGCGAGCAGGCCGGGCCAGGTCGTCGACCATGCGACCTGACCCAGAAAGCCCTGCCGGGCGAGCTCGAGAATGTAGGTCATGGGGTTCACACGAGCCACCGCGTGAAGCCACCCCCCCAACAGTTCGAGGGGCATCTGTGCCGTCGAGAGAAACACGATCAAGAAGGTGCCGCTTTGCATGAGGGGGACGATCTGCTGGGTCTTAAAGCGCAGCGCCAGGCCCACCGCCCACGCCCCCGCCGCGAGGGCGAAGCCGAGCCCCGCGATCACGAGCGTCCCGACTCCCAGCCACCCGTCACGAAAGTTCGCTCCTCCCACGAGGGCCAGCAGCAGCAAGATGGCCAGCGGGATGAAGGCTCGCAGCACGGCAGCGATGAGGGGGCCGAGCAGGAGCGCCATGCGCGGCGCGGGGCTCAACAGGAAACGGTCGTAGAAACCGTTCTCCATGTCACGGGCGGTCCCCATTCCCGTGGTGATCCCAGCGAAGGCAGCGCCCTGAAGGGCGGTCATCGGCACGAACCAATCGATGGCCTTGGCCGCGGGAAAGCCGGTGAGCATAACTATCCCGGAGAAGGCGCCGGCGAAGGAAATCGTCAGAAACACCGGCATCATCAGCGACGGGAAGAATGTCGAGGGCTGGCGCGGAATGAGCATCAAGCTGCGCCGGGCGATGCCCCAGGAAATGTGGAGGTTCACAGGTGCTGGGCGGCCAGACGGCCCCTCAGAGCGAGCCCCGCGAACGACGTGCCCACAACCAGGATGCCGGCGGCGATCGCCAGCGCCACCCCGAAGGAGGCCAGGTCCAGGCCGTCGATGACCTGCGTCCGGAGCCCCTCGATCATGTGGGAAAGAGGGTTGAGGTCGGCTGCGGTTCGAAACCAGCCGTTCATGAGATTGCGGGGAAAGAAGGCACTCGACAAGAACAGCAGGGAGAACAACAAGGGAAAGCTTCCCCGAACCGCCTCGGACGAGCCGGTGCGCAATGCAAAGGCGACCGAGATCGAGCCGATGCCGCCGGCGAGGACTCCCGCAACGAGCGTGATCAGCACCATCGCAATGAAACCCCCTTCGACTTCGAGGCCGAAGATGCTGGCGATCACGAAGAACACCCAGGCCTGGGTGAAGCCGAAGGCAACCGATCCCATGAGGCGTCCGACCAGGATCGAGGTGCGAGCCACAGGCGAAGCCACGAGGCGGTCGAAGAAGCCCCCTTCGATATCGCTCGCCATGTCGGAGCCGGCCGCTATCGAGCCGAACAGCGCCCCCTGCACGATGGTCGTGGAGACGACGAACTGAAGGAACGAGTCGACCCGGGGGAAGCCCGGCAGCGCGGTCGAGCGGTCGAAGGCGGCCGAGGTCAGCGCCAGGAACATAAGGGGAAACATGAGCGAGGGCACGACCGAGGTCGGCTGGCGCAGCGTATTGAGCACGGCCCGGCGGCTGAGCGCAAGGTATTGAGCAAGAGCCGTCACCGCGCAGCTTCCTGTTCCTGGGGCGCGTCCTGGGAGCCCTCGAGATGACGGCCGGTGGCCTTCTGAAAGACGTCATCGAGAGTGGGCGAACGGAGCTCGAGTCCCTCGATCTCGATCTCGGCGTCGTCCAGAGCCCGAGATACCGCTCCTACCCTTCGCGCGCCCCCTATCAGACGGATGCTGACGTAATCGGGCGCATCCGGGATCGACTTGCCGAACTCCAGGAGCGCAGCTTCCGCCGAGACCGGGTCCTGCCCCGGAGCTAGGCCCACCCTGAGCGTGGGATCCCCCACCTCGCTCTTGAGCTGAGTCGGTGTGCCCTCGGCCACTATGCGGCCCCCATCGATGATCGCCACCCGGCCGGCGAGCTGGTCTGCTTCCTCCATGTACTGGGTGGTGAGGAACACGGTGGTACCGGAGCGTCGGTTGAGATCGCGCACCTCGTCCCACAAGGCAACGCGAGAGTTGGGATCGAGGCCGGTAGTCGGCTCGTCCAAGAAGAGGACCTGAGGCTTGTGGATGAGGGCCAGGGCGAGATCGAGTCGGCGTTTCATTCCGTGGGAGTAGGTCCCCACGCGCCGGTCTGCCGCGCCCACCAGGCCTACTGTCGACAACAGCTCTTCGCGGCGCCGAGCGGCCTCTGCCTTGTCGAGGCCGTGCAGCACGGCCTGAAGCTTGAGCAGCTCCCGGCCCGTCATGAGGGGGTCGATGGCGGCGTCCTGAAGAGCGACCCCGATGGACCGGCGCACTGCGTCTGCTTCGGCCACGACGTCGTGGCCCGCCACAAAGGCCCGGCCCTCACTCGGTTTGAGAAGCGTCGTCAGCATCCTGACCATTGTCGATTTGCCGGCTCCGTTTGGTCCGAGAAAACCGAACACCTCTCCGGTGTCGACAGTCAGATCGACGCCGGCGACGGCGACGATCGAGCCGAAGCGGCGCACCAGACCCTCGACGACGACGTGTTGGGTGAGACGTGATTTGCTCATTCAAGCGCCAACCTCTGGTGGGGAGCACCTATTCCACCGCACAAGAAGGGGGCCGGGCATAGGAAGCCCGGCCCCCGTGATATCTATGCGACTCTTTTGGAGTTAGATCTTGGCGGCCCCCCGACAGACCTCGCCGGTTCTGAGGTTTCTCGCCTTCGCCGTGACTCGATCCGAACCGCTCTTGTTGTTGATCACCCTGCGGACCTCGAACGAGCCGCTGGGAGCCTTCGTGGTCCGGCGGTCCCTGAAGAAGCCATAGCCATCGTGCTTCATGACCACCTTCCACTTGGCGCCCACGACGTTCTGGTCGACCTCGAACTCGACTTCAGACGGCAGTCCTCGGGGCTGCGCTTCAGCTTCCAATCACTGTTGCGGCTGCAGTTGCCCGAGCGCGCTCGACATCGCCATCACCGGCGAATGCCGGCAGTTTGCAAGGATAAGGAATGCTGACCTAGTCATGGGCTCCGAGCTCGAAACCGAGAACCAGATCCATCTCCTCTCCGCGGGCGGTCAGCATGACGACGAGCGGCTCATGGATGGATTCTTCACCCCTGATCAAGAGGACTCGGGTGCGCGCCATAGTCGGCTCAATCTAGTGGCGCTGGGGAATTCTTCGGATGGATCGCTGCGGATGCCCGCCGGGACGGCATCCGGGATCGGCGGAGCGAGGACGTCACGCCGGAACGGAAGGAATAGACTCCCGCGCATGCTCCTTGAAGGGAAGAAGCTGCTGATCACCGGCGTCCTGACGCCGCAGAGCATCGCCTTCGAGGTCGCCCGCATCGCGCAGCAGGAGGGGGCCGAGATCGCGCTGACGAACTTCGGCAAGGCCCGAGCTCTGGCCCAACGGACGGCCCGCCGCCTCCCCCATCCGGTCGATGTCTTGGAGATGAATGCCAACGACCCCTCGCAGATCAAGGCGGTGGCGCACGAGCTCGAGAAGCGTTGGGGCCACCTGGACGGCTTCCTTCACGCCATCGCCTACGCACCCCCCGATTCCCTGGGCGGAGCGTTCATGGAAACCCCCTGGGACAGCGTGGCTGTAGCCATCCAGACCAGCGCCTACTCCCTAAAGGGCCTGGCCGAGGGGATGCTGCCTCTCATGAAGGAGGCCGGGGGGTCGATCGTGAGCCTCGACTTCGACGCGTCGGTGGCGTGGCCGATCTACGACTGGATGGGCGTCAGCAAGGCGGGGCTCGAGGCCGTGAGCCGCTATCTCGCTCGCTACCTAGGCGAGCACGATATCCGCGTCAACTGCGTGGCGGCCGGGCCCATCCGCACGATGGCCGGCAAGAGCATCCCCGGCTTCAACGACCTGGCGCAGGCGTGGTCGAAACGGGCGCCGCTGGGGTGGAACACGGGCAACGCCGAACCCGTCGGCCGCGCCGCCTGCTATTTGTTGTCCGACTGGTCGCGCGGAGTGACCGGCGAGATCCTGCACGTCGACGGCGGCTACCATGCCATGGGAGCCAACCTTCACAGCTAGTGGTCCGTGGGAAGCCACAACACCGGGTGGCTCGATACTGAACACTCTTATACAATAAGCCTCTGAAGCAACAAAGTTCCTTAATGATTGGTTGAAACTGGGTGACTTGGCGACTACCCGCTGATACACTGCGGGGCCAGCGGACCTGGTGGGAGGCAACGTTGAAAGGGACTTTCGGGCTGGCAACATTCAATTTGAAGTCACTATGTTCAATATTGCTGAAACCGCAATCGTTACTTTCTATTGATTGGGTTTTAGTAAGCGGGTCGCTAGACGGGGGCGGATCGACATGAGCACGATATCCATCACGGTAGTGGGACCCGAGGATGCGAAATCGGTAGATCTGCCTTCGGATGCGCCCCTAAACCAGCTCCTCCCCGATCTGGTCGAGCTTGTGGGGGCGGAAAAAATCAAACACAACAACGAGCGCGGCGAGGCGACGATGTGGTCGCTTGCTCCCGCTTCGGGACGGCCCCTCCCCCCCGCCTCTTCGCTGCGCTCGAGCGGGATCCTGGAGGGTGCCACCCTGTATCTGTCTCCGTTCAGACAGAAAGACCCGAAGCCTTCGCCGGCATCTAACGGCGACAAGATGAGCCCGCCGCAACGAACTCGAGCGGCGCTGCCGGAGAGGATGAGCTTCACTCGAAGGCTCACCGCCACCGTGAAGGCCCTGGTCGAGTCGCCGGCCGCAGAGCAGCAGCTGCCACCGGCCTACGACTTCCGCAACCAGCCCGAGCCGAAGGGGGCCGAAACAAAGGAGCCGCCGCTGCCGGTCTCAGGCCCCACGCCCGCCGCGCTCACCAAGCTCCGAACACCACCCCCCTCACAGCGTGCCCGGCGCAGGTGGCGATCGACGAACTACCTGGAGCAGCTCGAAGAGGCGATCGTGTCGCCGAGGCTCAGTCGCTGCGCAACCATTGCGGTGGTCTCGCCGAAGGGAGGCGTGGGAAAGACCACGACCACCGCCCTGCTGGGCACGCTCTTGGCCCTATTGCGGAGGGATCGCGTCGTGGCCATCGACACGAACCCCGACTACGGCTCGCTGGGCAGGGTGCTGGCCCCCGGGCAGACGATCTGCGTCGACGATGTGCTCGAGCAGTTGGGCGATTCTCGGCTTTCGCTCACCGCTCTCGATGCGCAGCTCGGGCGCGCCCCCCACGGGTTGATGGTGCTGCCCGCTCCGACGGACCCCTCGCGCATGCAGAAGCTCGACTACCCCTCGTATGTGGAGGTCATCGAGCGGCTCAAGGATTTCGTCGGCATCGTGGTGCTCGATTGCGGAACCGGGCTCCAGGACGCGGCCGCCCGCGCCGCCATGGCGACCTGCGATCAGCTGGTGCTCGTCACCGACTCCGAGCCCGCGGCGGCCAGCCTGGTCGCCGAGGCCGCAGTACTGTTGGGCAAGGCCCGCAAACCGATAACTCTAGTGGTCAACAAAATGCCGCACTCGGGCTCGAGCCTCGACCTCGAGCGCTTCTGTCGCTTCGTGCCCCATGCCCACGGCATGTGCGTGATCCCGAGCGAGCCCGAGGCGGCGGCCAGGCTCGCCACCGCCGAGTTCTCATGGCGGGATGCGCCGGAGTCGCTGCAGAGAGCGTGCCGGGAGCTGGCGGTGGCGCTGATCTCGGACTGGCCGCGGCTGGGCCTGACGCTGTAGGGGGTTTGGGGGCCTGCCGCTAGGCCGCGTCGAACTTTGTGGCCCTGACCACCTCACAGGTGGTTGCGGCGACAATGT
>DASRPA010000202.1:0-9677 GCA_035646635.1 Actinomycetota bacterium
GAAATGCCCTGCCACGTTTCCTCCGCCCCTTTCTTGTGGCGCTGCGTGCCTCTTTGCCGAGGTTGAGGCCAGGTACCATCGTCGCCGTCGAAAGGAATCCTCAGTGACCACCGGACGAATCGGCCCGCCACTTATCGCAGATGAGCGGGAGATGCTGCGCGCCTTTCTCGACTACCACCGCGCGACGCTCGCAATGAAATGCGACGGCCTCTCCGAGGAAGACCTCCGCCTTCAGTCAATGCCGCCCTCGACTCTTTCGCTGCTCGGCTTGGTGCGGCACTTGGCCGAGGTGGAGCGCACATGGTTCCGCCGGGTGATCAACGGAGAGGACCTTCCGCTCGTATGGTCGAACGAGGGCGACTACCAGGTGGCCTACGAGGCTAGTGCTGCCACGCGGGCGCAGGCGTTCGACGCCTGGCAAACGGAGGTCGAGCACTCTCGCAGGATCGAGAGAAGGCGGAGTCGCTCGACGTGACCGGTCACCAGCCGAGGTGGAGTGAGGACGTGTCGCTGCGACTGGTGATGCTGCACCTGATTCACGAGTACGCCCGGCACAACGGGCACGCCGACTTCCTGCGCGAGGCAATCGACGGAACCGTCGGGGCCTGAAGTCACATAGGCTGAAGTGACGGCTCATGTTGAGCCGCCGATCCGGAGGGTGGTCAGGCAAGGAGGAAGGTTCCTCCGCTGTACGCCCTGAGGATCAAGGAGAGACCCTGGGCAAGCACCAAATATTGCCTGGTTCTCGGCATTCCGGCCTAGCTGTCCGTGGCATTAAGTGCCGGACGTTCTTGAATAACCCATGCCGATTAAGGACCTATGTACTGATCGCGCCGCTCGCAGGCGTTTGGCCGACCCAAGACCGGCAGGGCTCGTATCCATTCACCGTTACCCGGTTACCTGCAGATCGAACGCTTTGGGCGCGTTTGAGTACGCCGGGGGTCGGGCTCAGGTAATCGATCGCGCTCGGCGCGCCTGGGAATACGGATTCCGTACCCTGGCGCGCTTTGGGCGCGTTTGAGTTCGTCGGGGGGCGGGATTCGGGGCCGAGGCCGCTCGGTTAAGCGATGCCTATGCGCAGGTTCAGGATCCGGCGCTCGCCGTCCCGTTCGACCACGTCGTAGGTCACCCTCTGGCCGGGGCGCAGGAACCTGAACATCCCGAGCGCGTCCCCATCAAAGGGCGTCTCGGTGGTGCCGTCGTCGGCGACGAGCACCCCGGTCTTGGTGAGCGAATCGTACGATTTGACCGTCGCCTGGGGCATGGGCAGGATGCTAACAGCGGCACTTAAGAGCCGAAGCCGAGCCGGTCGAGGGCATGGGCCCGGCGCTGCCAGTCGCGCTCGACCTTGACCGTGATGTCGAGATAGACCCGGCGCCCGAACAGCACCTCGATCTCCAGGCGGGCCTCCGTCCCCGCCTCCTTCAGCAACCGGCCCCCCTTGCCGATGACCATGCCCTTCTGGGACTCCCGTTCGACCAGGACGCGGCTGTAGATCTCGAGGACGCCGTCGTCGCGCTCGATGAGCTCGTCGGTCGATACCGCGATCGAGTGCGGCAGCTCCTCGGAGGTCCTCTTCAGGAGCTTCTCGCGCACGAGCTCGGCGATGAAGACCGGCGGGGGCTGATCGCGGCGGGTCCCGAGCGGGTAGTACATAGGCCCCTCTTCGAGACGGTCGGCCAGGAGCTTCGACAGAAGCTCGACCCCCTCGCCGGTGCGCCCCGAGGTGGGGATGAATTCTGCAAAGGGCCCGAGCCCAGTGGCCGCGGTGAGGGCGGCCGCGGTCCCGGCCCGCCGCGCGGCGTCGATCTTGTTGACGGCACAGAAGACCGGGGCCTCGGCGGCGGCAAGGTCCTGCGCCACCCGGGCATCGCCCGTGCCCACGCCGGCACGGGCATCGACCACGAGAAGGGCGATGTCGACCCCCGCCCACGCCCGGCGCACGACCTCGTTGAGCCTCTGACCCAACAGCGTGCGCGGCTTGTGATAGCCGGGAGTGTCGATGAACACCATCTGCGCATCGGGGAGGTCGAGAATGCCGCGGACTGCGGAGCGCGTGGTCTGCGGGCGATTCGAGGTTATCGAAACCTTCTCGCCCACCAGCGCGTTGACCAGCGTGGATTTACCGACATTCGGACGCCCGACCACGGCCACGAAGCCCGAGCGGAAGCTCACTCTGGCTCGCTTGGAACCAGAAACTTCGTGATGACGACCTTTTGGATACGCCGTCCCGTGACACGCTCGGTGCGGAACTCCAGGGAGTCGAAGCGAACGGTCTCGCCCGCGGTCGGCACGCGGCCCGTGAGGCCGAACACCAAGCCGCCGACCGTGTCCCATTCCTCGTGAGGCAGCTCCACCTGCAGCAGCTCGTTGACCTCATCGATCGGCATCTTGGCGTCGACCCTGATCGTGTGGTCGTCTATGGGCTCGACCAGCGGCTCCTCCTGGTCGTACTCGTCGACGATCTCCCCCACGATCTCCTCGATGAGGTCCTCGATCGTGACGAGGCCTGCGGTCCCTCCGTACTCGTCGACGACGATTGCCATGTGCACACGTTCTTCTTGCATCGATCGCAGCAGCTCCGCCACCTTCTTCTGCTCCGGAACGAACAGCGGTGTACGGCTCAGATCGCTCACCTTGCGGCCGTTCGCCGCCTCCATCGTCATCAATAGATCTTTCGCATAGAGCACGCCAACGATGTTGTCGGTATCGCCCTCGTAGATGGGAATGCGCGAGTAGCCTGCCTTCACGATCTCATCGAGAGCCTGCGCAACCGTTGAATTGTTGGGTATGGCGACCATATCGGTGCGGGGCACCATCACCTCGCGCACGACCGTGTCTCCGAACTCGAACACGGAATGGAGCAACTCCTTGTCCCCAATGTCCTCCTCCTCGTCTTCATCCATCGAGTCGGACTGGAGACGGATCTCCTCCTCTGTCGCGAAGGGCCCCTTGGGGAGCGGATGGCCTGGAAGGATCACCATGATTACATTCGTGATGGCTATCAGCAACTTGCCAAGTGGTTTCAGCGCCGTTCCAACGATCAGCACCGGGATCGCCGCTAGGAGGGCTGCGCGCTCGCTTCTCTGCACTGCGAACGACCGAGGCACGGCTTCAGAAACCACGAATAGGGCGAGTGTCAACACACCGACGGCGAGGGCCTGCAGGGCTCCGTCCCAGCGAGACGCCGCCCAGCTCACCGTTAGAGCGGTCCCCACTACGTAGGCCAGTAACCGAACGAGTAGCAGGGCATTGCCAAAGGGGGCCGGGTTTTCGACAATGCGTAGCACTGCACGTGCATTGCGACTCTTGCGCTCCTGGACGAGATGATGTGCCTTCGCACGGCTCACGCGCGCGATCGCGCAATCGGCGAGCGCGCAAAACGATGCCACCAAGGCCAATGCGACCACGAACACGAGTGCCAGCGCGTCGAGCACTAAGTGCTCCGCACCGGAAGTACGGTGCGCACCGAGAGCGTCACTGCGCCCCAGATTGAATCCCAATTCCGACCTCGGCGGAGCCGTTTCGCCAGGCGCGAGGAGCGCTGCGTACCTGGAAGGGTACGTGAGCGACAAGTAACGCCGCGAGCGGGGATGCAGAGGCGCTCGAATGCCACCGGATTTATGGGGAGGTGCACCAAGTGGGCACTAAGTCGCTGGGGTGAAGGATTCGATGACCTGGCCGAGACAGTCGTCCATCTTCGACTTGTCGGTCGGGCCCTGGTGATCGTAGCCAAGCAGGTGAAGCGTGCCGTGGACCAACAGAATCTCGAGCTCGCGCTCGTAGGAGTGGTTCTGGGAACCAGCGTTATCGCGCGCGATCTCCGGACACACGACGACGTCGCCCAACAGGAGCACCTCCTCCTCGTCCGCCGTCATCGGGAAGGCCAGGACGTCGGTGGGCTTGTCCTCGCCGGCGAAGCGTTGGTTGAGCAGGCGCATGTGAGAAGGAGAGACAAAAAGCACGGAGAGCTCCGCATCCTCGTCCATCTTCAGAAAATCGAGCGTATGGTGGGCGAGCGCCGACAGCCTCGCTTCCGGCACCGGCATCTCCTGTTCGTTTGCGACGAACACCTCCATTTACGGTTTCCGCGCTTCGGAGTAGAGGCGATAGGCCTCGACGATGTCCTGCACGATCTTGTGCCTGACCACGTCACGAGCATCGAGATGCGAGAACGCCACCCCCACAATGCCCTGAAGGATCTCCTGAATCACAATCAGGCCCGAGCGTGTGTTCTGAGGCAGATCGACCTGCGTAACATCGCCCGTGACGACCGCCTTGGAGCCAAAGCCGAGCCGCGTGAGAAACATCTTCATTTGCTCGGGGGTGGTGTTCTGCGCCTCGTCCAGGATGATGAAGGCCTCGTTGAGAGTTCGGCCTCGCATGAAGGCAAGGGGAGCTATCTCGATGCGTCCTTGCTCGACATAGCGCGTGAATGTTTCCGGTTCGAGCATCTCGTAGAGCGCGTCGTAGAGCGGCTTGAGGTAGGGATCGATCTTGGCGGCGAGGTCTCCGGGCAGAAAGCCCAAGCGCTCACCCGCCTCGACCGCGGGGCGCGTCAACACTATGCGCGACACATCCCCCGCCTTGAGAGCTCGGATCGCCATCGCGACGGCAAGATAGGTCTTGCCGCTGCCCGCGGGGCCTATCCCGAATACGATCGTCGACGCTCGAATCAAATCGGTGTAGCGCTTCTGTCCTACCGTCTTGGGCCGGATCGGCTGGCCCGTGTGAGTGACCACGACCGTGTCGCTCAACACCTCGGAGGGTTTTATCTGGCCATTGGACTTGACGATCTCCACCGATCGCCCCACCGCTTCGCGGGTGAGCACGTGGCCGCGGTCCATCAGCTCGATGAGCTCGTGGAACAGCCGCGATAGCTGCTCGGTCTCCTCCACCGACCCGGTCAAGACAATCTCGTTGCCGCGCAAGAATACCTGGGCATCGTAAGAGGATTGGATGAGCTTGAGCAGTTCGTCTCCGGCCCCCACTAGACCTACCATCTCGTGATGGGTGGGGACCAGAATCTTTACTTGCGTCGTCGTCAACATGCTGTGAGGCCCATTCTACTGCGGGGGGAGCTCAACCCGGGGGCCAGCCCAAACCCCGCCCCCCCAGGAGGTGGAAGTGCAGATGATCGACGCTCTGACCGGCATCGGGCCCAATGTTGGTCACGATCCGGTGCCCTTCGGACAGTGACTCATCCTGTGCTATGGACGCCATGACCTCGAACATCTCCGCCAGGAGCGGGCCGTGCTCCCCAGTCAGCTCGGAAGCCGAGGCGAGGTGTTGTTTGGGTATCAGCAGTACATGCACTGGGGCTTGGGGATTGAGGTCCCGGAATGCCAGCAAGCCCTCTCGCTCGTGAACTACGTCGGCGTCTATCTCATGCGCCGCGATCTTGCAGAACAGACAGTCCTTTGCCACAGCCCTCCCCTCATTGTTTATAGTGCCCGCCCTTGGATGCCGTCGGCGCGCACACGCTCACCCACGACTTCGTGGATGCTGCCGAGAAGGCCCTCCCCCTCGAACCACACGCGCACGTAGTCATCGGTCTGCCCGGAGCACACATGCACATCATCGACGATCCGTTCGTCTTCGACCAAGACCTGAAGAGGCCGCTCGAGGTGATTAGCGAGCCACCGCGTGCGGATCTTGTTACCGAGGTCGATGAGCATCTTGGAACGAGCTTTCTTCGTATCAGGTGGCACCGCGTCGGCGAGCGCGGCAGCCGCGGTGCCGGGTCGTGGCGAGTAGCGGAACACGTGCAGTTTCGAAAACGACAGCTCTCTCACGATCTCCATTGTGTTGTTGAAGGCGGCATCGGTCTCGGTGGGAAAGCCCACGATCAGGTCGGTCGCAAGGGCCAAGTCGGGAAGAGCTGCCTGCGCTCGGCGCACGGAGTCGACGTACTCGTCAATCCGGTAGGGGCGGTTCATCGCCACAAGCACTTCGTCATCGCCCGACTGCAACGGTACGTGGAGATGGCGACAGATGCGGGCCTCACTTGCAAGCAGCTCGACAAGCTCCGGAGTGAGGTGGCGCGACAAGATCGACGAGAGCCTGATCCTCAAGACGCCCGGAACTGCCAGCAAGCGTTCGAGCAGGGCCACCAGCCGGCGCTCGTCAGAGCCGAGGTCGTAGGAATATTTGCCGAGATGGACACCGGTGAGCACCAGCTCGCGCGCCCCGGCCCTCACCCTCGCCTGCGCCTCCGAAACAATTGCCTCCTCGTCCATCGAGCGCAGAGGGCCGCGCGTCGTCGGGATGATGCAGAACGAGCACCACTCGTCGCAACCAGTCTGCACCTTGAGATTGGCGCGCACACGGGTCGGTTGCAATTGCGGAGTGGAGGGGCCGATGCCGAGCTGCAGCAGGCTCCGGGTCTGGGGTCGCTGCGATAGAGCTTCGAGGAAGCTCTCCTTGTCGTCGTTTGAGAGCACCGCGTCGACCCCGGCTATGGCCCTTACCTCGGCGGGATCTGAGACCGCGTAGCAGCCGATCACCACCACCTTGGCCTCCGGGTTAGCGCGCACGGCACGCCTGATCGCAGAGCGAGATGCCTTGGTGGCTTCGCGCGTAACCGTGCAGGTGTTGACGACGACCATGTCGGCAGCCTCGGAGGGCGCGGCTACGAAGCCACTCCGCGTGAGGCTCTCGGCCATCTGGTCGGACTCCGCTTGATTCAGGCGGCAACCGAGCGTGGCGAACGCAACCTTCGGCACGGAGACGACGCTATCCCATCCGCTCGAAGTGCCACAGAAGCGCCGCCAGCGCCGCCGGTGCCGCGTTCTCGGTACGAAGGATGACCGAGCCGAGCGACGCGGGGGCGGCGCCGGCGGCCTCGAGTTGCTCGACCTCAGATGACGACAGGCCGCCCTCGGGGCCGACTACGAGCGCCACCCGTTCGGCTCTCGAAGGGAGGCGTTTTCGCAACGGAACGGACGCCTGTTCCCACAGCACCACCGCACAGGGCTCGGCCCCCATTCGCTGTAACAGGTCCTCCCAACTCATCACTCCATGGATGCGGGCCGCAGAGGGATTGCGGGAGCGAGCCGCGGCCGCGTGGGCACGCGCCTCCCACCGGGCGGTCAGGCGCTGAGCCTTGGCGGAGTCCCAGCGCGCAACGGCTCGCTCGGAGGAAAAAAAGGCGATGTCCGCCGCTCCGAGCTCGGCGGCGCGCTCGACGACCTCATCCCCCTTTGCCCCCTTGGGTGCGCCCTGATAGACGCCGATCTCGGGAGCGGGTCGGGGCCATCGCTGCCGCTCGCCGACTCGCGCTACGACGCGGCCCCCGGTCGTCTCGGCGATAACGGCGTGCGACATTCCTCCGCAACCGTCGATCACGACGATGTCGCGTCCCTCGTCCATCCTCAGCACCCGCAAAGCGTGGTGCGACTCCTCGGCGCCGAGCTCGATCTCGTCCGAGCCCCACGCCGCCGGGGCCGCGTAGAACCATGGGGTCCGCGCTACTTGAAGGCCTCCTTGATCCTGCCGAACAAGCCCTTGTTCGAGATCGGCTCGTCGCGCAGGTGAGCAAGGCGAGCGATCAGCTCGGCCTGCTCGTCGTCGAGGCCGGTGGGCGTGACGACCTGGAGCAGGGCGATGAGCTGGCCCCGGCCGCGCCCGTCGAGGCGGGGCATGCCCCGGGCCCGGAGCCTCTTGACCTCCCCGGCCTGGGTCCCCGGCGCCACGGTTACGACCTCCGGGCCCTCGAGCGTCGGCACCTCGACCTCGCCCCCCAGGGCTGCGGTGGTCATGGGGACGGGCACCTCGCAGCCGAGGTCGTCGCCCGCCCGCCTGAAAACGTCGTGAGCGGCGATGCGGATGGCGACGTAGAGGTCGCCCGCATGTCCGCCGCGCGGCCCCGCCTCGCCTCGCCCAGAGACTCGCAGCTGAGCCCCATCGTCGACTCCCGCCGGTATGCGCAGCGTGACATCGTCGGTTGCCTCGAGCCGGCCGCGGCCCTCGCAGACCGGGCAGGGGCTCGTGATGACCTCGCCGGAGCCGCCGCAGCGCACGCAGGGGGCCGCGGTCATGACGTCGCCGAGGAAGGTGCGCCGCACCTGACGCAGCTCGCCGGTACCGGAGCAATCCGGGCAGCGGCTCGCGAAGGTCCCCGGTGCGGCACCGCTACCGGAGCACTCGGAGCACTCCTGCAAGGTCGTGACCTGGATCTCCCGCTCGAT
Organism: Actinomycetota bacterium; assembly: GCA_035646635.1. Taxonomy (GTDB): domain Bacteria; phylum Actinomycetota; class CADDZG01; order CADDZG01; family WHSQ01; genus JACDAL01. The sequence goes on from DASRPA010000202.1 coordinate 8,190, forward strand.
TCCCCAGGCGGCTTCCTCCAAGGACAGCTCCACCTGCGCGACGACGTCCGCGCCGCGCGCCGGCCCCCGCCTGGTGCGACCGCCGCCTCCGAAGAAGGTCGAGAACAGGTCCGACACGCCGCCGAAGTCGGAGAAGTCGACGGTTGCCTGGCCCGAGCCCTCGTCGCCGAACATGTCGTAGCGCTGCCGCTTGTTCGGGTCGGAGAGCACTTCGTAGGCGCGGCCGACCTCCTTGAAACGCTCGACCGCCGTGGGGTCTGAGGGGTTGGCGTCGGGGTGGTGCTGACGGGCGAGGCTTCGGTAGGCCCGCTTGATGTCCTCCTGAGTGGCATCGCGCGCCACCCCGAGAACCTCGTAATGGGTCAACGCTAGACCCCGAGCTCGGTGAGCATGCGGCCGAGGGCCGAGGCGACCTCGTGCACCGCCGCCACCGTGCGCCGATAGTCCATTCGCGTGGGCCCCACGATCCCTACCGAGCCCAGCACGGAGCCGTCGGCCCCGTAGGGGGCGGCGACCACCGAGCACAGCCGCATCTGCTCGAACATGTTCTCTGCGCCGATGCGGACCGAGAGGGCGTCCCCTGCGAGTGCGTCGGCCAGTACCTCGAGCAGCAGCCGCCGGTGCTCGAGGGCCGAGACCACCTCGCGAACGGCCTCGAGGCTTCCGAACATCCCCTCGTCGAGGATGTTGGAGGCTCCCTCGAGATAGACGCGCTCGGAATCGTGGGCGGGCAGGTCGTCCTCCAGCGAGCCGGCGATCGCCTCGACGGCGGGCCTGAACTCGAGAGGAAACCGCTGGAACTGCTCTCGAATGGTTGCGGCGACGGTCTCGAGCGGGATCCCTCCGACGATGCGGTTGAGCATTGCGTTGGTGTCCTCGAGCTGGGCCTGATCGGAGGCCTCGGGAAGCAACACAACATGGTTGTGAACCCTGCCGGTGTCGGTGACGATCAGGACCATGGCCCGGTCCCCGGCGAGCCGGACGACCTCGACGTGGCGGACCGTGCTCTTCTCGAGCGCGGGGGCGAACACGATCGCGGCCTGGTGCGTGAGCCCGGACAGGAGGGCCGCGGTGCGCCGCAGCGCATCTTCGAGCTCCCACCGGGGCTGGATGAAGAAGCCCCTGACGCGCTTGGCCTCGGCGGCCGGCAGGCGCGGCTTCGTGACCGCATTGTCGACGAAGTAGCGGTAGCCGAGATCGGTCGGGATCCTGCCCGCAGAGGTATGCGGCTGGAAGATATAGCCGGCTTCCTCAAGCGCTCCCATGTCGAGGCGCACGGTCGCCGCCGACACGCCGAGATCGAAGCGGTCGACGAGCGTCTTGGAGCCGACCGGCTCCCCACTCGAGACGTAGTGGGACACGATCGCCGTGAGCACGGCGGCCTTGCGCTGGTCGATCGTGTCCTTGTCCCCGCTCATGGTGCCCATCCTACCGTGCGAACCCACGCTTTAGCACTCAGGCCGCCCGAGTGCTAAGGGGGACGGGGAC
>DASRPA010000203.1:0-3567 GCA_035646635.1 Actinomycetota bacterium
CACGGTCACTTTCATAGGCCACCTCCTCTTGGTCGGCCGCTCGTTCCTCGCCGTCCAGAGGAGCCCTGTCCTTGAGAATCTGAGACTCGTGCTCGCAGCGACAATTCGGGGTACCTGAGGGCTCCAGCGCCAGTCTGCACACGGCACCAATGAGGTTCGGCGTCTCAGGACGGCGTCACCAGTTTCATCCATCGCGGGTGGCCGTGCCAGAGGCCGGCAATGCGGGTCTGCACACGTTTTTTTGTGGGTAAACACACACTGTGTGCATTTGCCACCAAAGGCGGGGTGGTGACGCTTGGAACCGTTACCGATTAACCGCCGAACCGGGTGGTCAAAGGGGAACGGGCTCGATTAACACCTCGGGGCTAAGTGAGGAGCCGTGAAACGGGTTGTTTTAAGGCGCTGCCACCCAGGTTTGGGACGAAACGCGGTCTATAGGCCGCCCGTTTCGCACCAAAGTTGCTCTGCGAACTCTGGGGAAAGTCGTCAGGCGCGGCCTGCGAGGGCCGAGTCCAGATCCGCACTGGCGGCCGCGGCCCGCAGCAACGCCTCGGCTTTGTTCCGCGTCTCCTCCGCCTCCGCCGCCCCGACCGAGTCGGCCACTATGCCCGCCCCCGCCTGCACGTAGGCACGGCCCCCGGTCTGCACCAGCGTCCGAATCGTGATGCATGTGTCGACGTTTCCGGAGAAGTCGAAGTAGCCCACGATCCCCGCATAGGGCCCCCGCTTGGTGGGCTCGAGCGAGTCGATGATCTCCATCGCCCGGACCTTGGGAGCCCCCGACACCGTGCCGTGAGGAAAACAGGCAGTCAATGCGTCGAACGCGCTGCGGCCGGGCGCAAGCGTGCCCCGGACGTTCGAGACGATGTGCATGACGTGGGAGAAGCGCTCGACCACCATGAGCTCGTCGACCTCGACCGAGCCGAAGCAGGCGATGCGCCCGATGTCGTTGCGGGCGAGGTCGACCAGCATGACGTGCTCGGCCCTCTCCTTGCGATCCGCGAGCAAGTCCTGTTCCAGCTGCAAATCCTCTTCGGGGCACCGGCCTCGAGGCCGTGTGCCGGCGATAGGCCGGGTGACCACCTCGGTGCCGGTCACCTTTACGAGCGGCTCGGGAGAGGAGCCCGCCAGCTCGAAGGCGGGGTGCTCCGAGGTCTCCTCGAAGCGCAGGAAGTACATGTAGGGGCTCGGGTTGATCGTCCGCAGCACTCGATAGGCGCCGAAGGCGGAGCCCCGCATCGGGGCCTGGAAACGGCGCGACGGGACCACCTGGAAGATGTCCCCGGCGTAGATGTGCGAGCGCGCCGTCTCGACCCAGGAGGCGTAGTCGTCGTCGGAGACCTCGGCCTCGAAGCTCGGCGTTTTCGGGGGCGCGATATCAACCGCCCCGGCGCCCAAGGGGGCCGCGAGCCTGCCCACGACCTCGTCGCAGCGCGCCACCGCTTCGTCGTAGGCGCGGGCGGGATCCTCGGGCGCGGCGACGTTGGTGATCACGTAGGCCTTTTGGCTGAGGTGGTCGAGCGCCACCAGGGTGCCGGTCAAGATCAGGGCCGCGTCGGGAAGATCTAGGTCGTCCGGCGGCATGTTCGGGAGATGTTCCAGCTCCCTGACGCAGTCGTATCCGAGGAAGCCGACGGCCCCGCCGTGAAGCGGCGGCAGGCCTTCCAGCACCGGCGCCCGGCATGCCTGCAACAGTCGCCTCATGTAGGCGAGGGGCGGCTCGTGTGCTTCGGGCCGAACGGGAGGCGTTCCCTCGACCACCACCCGGCCCCCAACTGCCTTGATGACGGCGAACGCGTCTCCTCCGATGAACGAGTAGCGGCCCCAGCGCTCGCCGCCCTCGACACTCTCGAGCAGGAATGCGTTCGAAAGCGTTGCCTCGAGCCGCAAGAAGGCCGCCACCGGGGTCTGGGCGTCGGCCAGCACCGTGCGCCACACCGGGACGATCGGGTGGCGTGACGCCAGCTCGCAAAACTTCTGACGGCTCGGCTGCAGCTCCCTCACAAGACCCGGTGAAAACAGGAGCGCTGCCCGGTGTGGCAGGCCGGGCCCTCGGGCTCGACCAGCATCAGCAGCGTGTCGGCGTCGCAGTCATAGCGCAGCTCCACCACCCTTTGGAAGTTGCCGGACGTCGCTCCCTTGTTCCAGTACTCGCGCCGCGACCGGCTCCAGAACCACGTGGTGCCGTCCTCCTGAGTGCGCCTGAGAGACTGCGCATCGACGTAGGCGAGCATCAGGACCTCCTTGGTGGAGGCGTCCTGCACGATCGCGGGAGCGAGGCCGCTGTCGTCGAAGGTGATCGCGGCCGGCTGGTCGCCGGACATCATGGCTGAAGGTCGTAGGGGAAGGGGTCGGTGAAGTACTCGATGCCGTCCTCGGTGATCAGAACGGTGTCCTCAAGGCGCACGCCCCCGATACCGGGAAAATAGAGGCCGGGCTCGACCGCCACCACGTCGCCCGCCACGAGCTCGTCCGAGCGCGTGCCCAGCAATGGAGCCTCGTGGACCTCGAGACCGACGCCGTGGCCGAGGGAGTGGTTGAAGCCCTGCTCGAGGGGGCCGGCTCCGTCGTGACTGCGCTGCGTCACAAAACCGAGGCCCTCGAAATGGTCGGTCACGCGGGAATGCGCATCGTCTGAGCCCGGGCGCAAACTCTCGTAGGCGATGCGCAGCGCCTTGCGGCAGGCCTGGTGCAGGCGGACGAGGTCCTCGGAAGGGTGGCCTGAGACGAAGGTGCGGGTCATGTCTGTGTGCGCCCCCGAGCGCCGGTCGCGCGGGAAGCAGTCGATTACCACCGACTCGTGCGCCCGGATCGGGCCGGAGCCCAGCTCGTGTCCCTTGAGACATTGGTCTCCCGGCTGCACCAGGATGTCCTCCGACTCCGCCCCCTGGGCCAGGAGCCGCGTACTCATCGCCTCCCTCACGAGCTCGGCGGTGAGGATCTCGCCCTCGAAGCGCAGGTATCCGTCCGGGGTTTCCTCCGAGGCGCGAAACAGGTGGGCCGCGGTCAGCATCGCCACGTCGGCGGCGTGCTGGGCGCGCTCGATGCCCTCGAGCTCCCCGGGTGACTTTCGCCGTCGCCGTTCGCCCCAGGAAAGCGCGTCCACCTCCAGCCCGATTCCGTTGTCTCGGAGGTGGTCGGCGACCGCAACCGGAAAGCTCGGTGGCACCGTGACCGAGTCGGCGCCCGCCCGGCGCACCGCCCGCAGGACGAGCTCCGGCTCTATTGCGTGGCTGGGCACCGACTCGTCCCGAACGAGCTCTTTCGAGCCGAGCTCGGCGGTGCTCCACACCTCGTCCACGAGGTCTTCCCTGCGTTCGAGGATCGCCGTCTCGAAGGGCCCAGTCACTGCGATGCGGCGACCGTCCACCTCCATGAAGGTGAGCGGGTCGGAGATTGCCTCGCCGATCTCGTGGCGCATCTCGGGGCTGTGAACGGCGTCGGCGTAGAGCAGGAAAGCGGTCATGTCATCCTCGATGTCATTTCCTTGTCGGGGGGGTGATCCTAACGGGCACGCCCCCGACAAGGAAATGACATCGAGGATGACATGACCGCTTTCCTGCTCTA
>DASRPA010000204.1:0-11556 GCA_035646635.1 Actinomycetota bacterium
AAAGCGGCACAGCGCGCCTTGGCGCGCCAGTCCTCGTCGGACGAATCTAGAACCAGCAAAAGCCCCCACCTCGCTATTTCATTCCCTTGATATGTGTATAGGGTAATGAGAAACGAGGGGAAATGTTATGGCCCGCTGGGATGATTTATGGGGGCCGAAAGGGACTATGCGTCCCGGAAACCCGCCGCAGCTTCCTCGACGGTCGGCGCGATCGACACTCCCTCGCCGAACCCGGTAATCGAGAACAGTTTCAGATGCTGCTCCTTGGTGCAGGAGACGGCGAGATCACCTCCCGCCTCACGCATCCGTCGCACACCTCCCATGAGGGCGCCGAGACCCGAAGAGTCCATGAAGGGGACGCCGTCCAGATCCACTACTACGTGCGGTGACTCCTCTTCGATCATCTTCCCCAGCACATCGCGCAGCGATCCCACCGTGTAGACGTCGAGGTCGCCGGCAGGCTTGAGGATTCGATAGCCGTCGGCTTCCTCTATCTGAATATCTACCTTCTGCTGTGCCACTGTTCTTCTCCCGTCAGCTTCGTGCCTGCCCCCCTGCCCACCGGAGCCCCTAGATACTCGACCACCAGCATGGTCAGGTCGTCGTCCAGCTTACCGGCCGCGAAGCGCTCCACCTCCCGGGTGAGCTCCTCCACGAGCGCCTCTCCGCCCAGGATTCCCAGGCGCGTGAGGGCTTCGGCAAAGCGATGCTCCCCGAACGTCTCACCGTCCACGGACTTGGCCTCGAGCCAGCCGTCCGTGTAGAGGACGAGCCGGTCTCCGGGGCGCACAATGACGTTGCCCTGCTCCAGGCCGGGGTCCTCGAACCAGCCCAGCGCACGGTTGCGAGGACCCTCGAGATAGTGCCCTCGGGGGCCATCGCTGGTGCCGGAGGCGCGCAGGATGAAGGGTGGCGGATGGCCCATGTTGAGCCAGGTCGCCTCGCCCGAGGACAGCTCCAGATCGAGATAGATCACGGTGGCGAAGGAGTCGGGATCGGTGGCGTCCACCAACGCCCGGTTGGCCCGGGAAATGACGCGCCGGCCATCCCCCCCCAGGCCGCGCTCCGCCCGCAGAGCAGACAACGCTACAGTGGCCATCAACGCAGCTCCGATGCCCTTCCCCGAGGCGTCGCCCACGACCACGGCGAGCCTGCCGTCTGAAGAGTCGACATCGAACCAGTCCCCGCCCACCAGGTTGGCCTGTCGCTGCATCGGGGAGAGGTGGACCTCGGGAGTATCAGGGACGCTCTTCTGCAGCAGATTCTTTTGAATGGAGGCGGCGATCTCCAGCTCCTGATCGTGAAGAGCAAGCTGCTGCAGGCGCTTGAGGCCCGCCTGCATCTCCGTGAAGCGGGTCGCGAGCTCCTCGACCTCGTCGCCGGTGCGGATGTCGATGGGCTGGTCGAAGTCGCCTCGGCCCACGGCACGGGCCGCGTCCACCAGCTGATGGAGGCCTTGCACGAGCCTTCGAGACACCACCATGGCGAGCAGAAGCCCGATCAGCACTGCCCCGATGGTCACCAGCAGGAGAATGGCCAGGGCCTGAGCGCTGCGGTCCTGAAGACCGCGCTGGTTGCGAGCCATGACGCGCCCCTGGGTGCGCCTCAGCTGCTCGCCGCGATCCTCGATTACTGCCACGGCGTCGTCTCCCTCGTTGCCGAGCCGGCTGAACGCCAGCGCCCGGTTGCCTTCCTTGGCGATCGGCAGCACCCGCTTGTCCACCTCGCGGTGGAAGTCCTCGCCCGCCTCGATCAGATCCGCAAGGAGCCTCCTCTCGCCCGGAGAGTCGAACAGCTCGCGGGCACGGCTCTCGGTGTCGGCAACGTCCCTGACCTCGGCGCGGTACTGCTTGAGCTGCTCCGGGCGGCTATTGATGAGATAGCCGCGGATCGCGGCCGACTGAGCCGTGTAGGAACGGACGATCTCATCGGCCACCACCAGGCCGGGTACGGCGTCGTCGAACACCCGCTTCTGGACCTCTCTGAGGGACCCGAACAACGAGTAGGTGACCCATCCGAGGAGACCGATGAGGGAGAGGAGGAGGACGAAGCCCCCAACGATCTTGTATCGCAGGGACAATCTCACAATGCCAGTATGCTCGAAACGATGCGATCAGCGCGCGCCGCCCTCGCCGTGGGGGCGGGGCTGGGCGCCTACTCCTTGGTGGAACCCCATTGGCTGCGGCTGGTCGAGCAACGCGTCGAGGTGGGCCCCGGCTGCCCACCTTTGACGATCCTCCACCTCTCCGACACGCACATGACCCGGCGGACGTCTCATCGCAAGGGCTGGATCCACGCCCTGGCCGGCCGCCTCGGGAGCTCTGTCGACCTCGTGCTCATGACCGGGGACATGATCGACGAGGACGGAGGCATTCCGGTCCTGCTCGAGGCGCTCGAGCCGCTTCGAGCGAGGCTGGGACGCTTCTATGTGCTCGGGTCCCACGACCTGTTCGTGTCGAGTCACCAGGGTTACTTGAAGTACATGAGCGCCTCGACCCCTGCCCCACCCCCCCACAAGATCAGGATCGAGGAGCTCGAGAGCGGGCTTCGGGAGCAGGGCTGGGTCGCTCTCACGAACCGCACAGAGCTCCTGGACACGGCTGGGGGCCGCGTGAGGGTCGCCGGCGTGGACGACCCCTACCTCGGGCGCCACACGACATCTCACATCGGCCGGGCTGAGGGTGAGTGCGCCGCCATCGCGCTAGTGCACGCCCCCGACGTGGTCTCGGAGTGGGCTCTGAACGGCTTCGATCTGATCGTGGGGGGACACACCCACGGCGGCCAGCTGCGCCTGCCGGGCTGGGGGTCGCTGGTGACGAATTGCCGCTTGCCCAACGCTCTGTCCCAGGGGCTGCATCGAATCGGCCACACCTGGCTGCACGTAAGCCCCGGGCTCGGCCAGAGCCGCTTCTCGCCGATCCGGTTCTGGTGCCGGCCGGAGGCGACGGTGCTGCGCCTGGTCCCGGGGTCCCCACCGGAAAAGGTGGTCGAAAGTGGACTGAGGACATTTGACCACCGGAAAAGGTGGTCAGAAGCGGACTGAGGACATTTGACCACCGCCGACAGAGGGCGGGCGGGGGCCGGTCTTAGACGCGGTCGTTCTCGGGATGGGAGGCGTCGGTGAACTCGCGCATGACCCCGGTCACCATGTAGGCGATGCGCTCTCCGATGTCGACGGCGTGGTCGCCCATGCGCTCGAGGTAGCGAGCCACCAACACCAAGTTGACGGCCCATTCGAAGCTCTGCTCGTCACCTGCGTACTGCTTCAGCTCCTGGAGCATGCCGCGGTTGAGCCGATCCAGCACGTTGTCCTTAGACGGAAGCTCCTCAGCGAGATCGGCATCACGCGCCGAGAACGCTCGCAGCGCGACGTCCAGCAGCTCGCCGGCACGAATCCCCATCTCCTGCAGCCTGGTGAGCATCGGCGAGTTGGATGGATAGGGGAGCCCGTTAAGCACGAACTTGGCGATGTTGACGCACAGATCGCCAACGCGCTCTATATGAACGTTGGAATGGAGGATGGCGTTCACCAGTCGCAGGTCACGAGCCACCGGCGCCTGAAGGGCCAAGAGGCTCAGCACCCGCGTCTCTGTCGCCAGATAAACGTCGTCGACGCGGTCGTCACCCTCGATCACTTCCCGGGCGAGACCCGGGTCGCGTCGCTCAAGCGCCAGCATGACGCGCCCGAGTTGTTCGAGCACCATGCGGCCTCCTGCCAGGAGACTGGATTCCGCTGTGTCAAGCTCTTCGGCGAAGTTGATTCTGACCATGACCTCGACCCTAACGGTTGCGCGCCATTCTTAACGCAGCGCGAACTCCGCACGAAATACCTGCTCACAGTAGTCAAAGCCCTCACGACAGCAGCGCGAGCACCTTACAATCTCGAGTGGAGATGAACACTTGATGACCGAGGTCCTGCTGGCTGCGGCCTGCCTCGTGCTCGCGGGCGCGCTGATCTATCTGCGAGGCAACCTCAAGTTTCAAGAGGCCGAAGTACGCCGCCTCCAGGATGCTGAACAACAGCGGGTCGAGCTCGAGCTCACGACACTGGAGCGAGAGCAGCGGCGCTCAGGCGAGATCCTCGAACGCATGGACGAGGGGGTCTTGGTGTTGGACGAGGCGCTCGTTCCGATCAAGGCAACCGCCGCCGCGCGCGCTCTCCTGCACCTGGGCCAAGGGAGGCTGCCTGCTCGGGTCCCCTCCGAGGAAGTCCTCTCGGTTGCGAGAAGGGCTCTTTCGTCCCAGGGACCGACCGAGCAAACGATCAGCCTGTGGCCGGCCCAAAGCACCCTGCGCATTCGCGCCCTTCCGTTGGAGGATCCCGCAGGAGTTGCCGTCTTGTTCCAGGACGTAACCGAAGAGCTCAGGACGATGCGCATCAGGCGGCAGTTTGTTGCCAATGCCTCCCATGAGCTCAAGAGTCCCGTCGCCAGCCTCCAGGCGCTTGGAGAGGCGATCGGGGAAGCTGCGCGCGACGATCCCGAAACCGCCATCAAGTTCGCGGCCAAGCTGACCTCCGAAACCGAGCGATTGAGCCGCCTCATAGCGGACCTCCTCGACCTCTCCAAGCTGGAGGACCCGATCAACCTTGCCGCTCGCGACACAAACCTCACGGCGGTGGGACGACGCCAGCTCGCCGAAATCCACGCCGCCGCGCAGGCGAAGGACCTGTCAATCGTGGAACGCTTGGAGAGCGCGGTTCTGGTCAGAGGCGACGAGCAACAGCTCGGACTGATGCTGAGAAACCTCCTCGACAACGCCGTCAAGTACACGCCGGATGGGGGGGCCGTGTCGGTCGAGATCTTTTGCGACGGTTCCGACGCCGTCGCGCGCGTATCGGACACGGGAATAGGCATTCCTCTCAACGCCCAGTCCAGGGTGTTCGAGAGATTCTACCGGGTCGACAAAGACCGATCCCGCAGCAGCGGAGGCACCGGCCTCGGCCTATCGATCGTAAAGCACGTCGTGGAGCTTCACGGAGGCTATCTTGGACTCGAGAGCCAGCTCGGTGAAGGATCCACCTTCACCGTCAGACTGCCTGCCCTTGGTGAGAGAAGCCTGAGATCGGTGGCGAGTTGAGCGTGGCCCTACGAGCAGTTCAAGTGGAGAGGAACGCAGCGGTGCCGCACATCCTGTTGATCGAGGACGAAGAGGGGCTCGGCGAGGCACTCGAGTATCAACTCGGGCGCGAGGGTTACGCCGTAGAGCGAGTAACCAATGGGGCACAGGGCCTCGAGCGCTTCAAGGCAGCGGGCGCCGATCTGCTCCTATTGGATCTCATGTTGCCCGGATTGTCGGGAGAGGAGATCTGCCGAGAGATCCGCAAGACCTCGAGCGTTCCCATCATCATGCTTACCGCTCGCGACACCGAGATCGACAAGGTCGTGGGGCTCGAGATCGGAGCCGACGACTACGTCACCAAGCCGTTCAGCACACGCGAGCTCATCGCCCGGATGAAGGCGGTGCTGCGCAGGGCGAAGAGCGGGCCCGCCGACAGCGAGGGTGTGCTCGAGGGCGGCGGTATCAGACTGGACGCCGAACGCTTCGAGGTGATGGTCAGAGAGGAGCGCGTCCACATGCCCCGCAAGGAGTTCGAGCTGCTGGAGCTGTTGATGGAGAACTCGGGCCGCGTGCTCACGCGCGAAACCCTCATCGACCGCATCTGGGGGGCCGACTACTTCGGCGACACACGCACTCTCGACGTGCACATCAAGCGGCTTCGGACCAAATGCGAGATGGACCCCAAGAGTCCGCAACATCTCACGACGGTCAGGGGGCTTGGCTACAAGTTCGTCCCGTGATTTCTGGCCGAGTGGTGGTGAGGTGCTCTATATGGTCATCTGGCCACCACTCGGCACCTGAGGCCCAGGCCCTAGGGGCCGATCTGCTTGGAGAGCGAGCCGAGGTCGCCTGTGAGCAGGTAGCGGAGGCGTTCGCCGACCATGACAGAGTGGTCGGCGATGCGCTCGAGAGCGCGGCCCGCCAGCATCGTCTGCACCGCCTGCGGCACCGCCCCTGGGCCCTCCATGGCGAATATCGCCTCGGTCAAGCGAGCGTTGTAGGCGTCCATGGCATCGTCTCGCTGCTCCAAGCTGTGGGCGAGCCGCAGGTCCTGCGAAGAAAACGCCTCGATCGCAAGCCTGAACAAATCGGTCGCCACGCTCGCCATGTCTTGGAGGATGGAAAACGTGTCCGGGTTGCGCGCTAGCAAGTGGTGGTCGGGAGCGAGCTTCACTATGCGAAGACACAGATCCCCGGTGCGCTCGAGGTCCTGGATGACGCTGAGAACCGACACGACCAATCGCAGATCGGAGGCGACCGGCGACTGGCGGCCGAGCAGGTCGTAGCAGCGCTCGCTCAAGGACACGAACATCTCATCTATGTCGTTGTCTCCGAGGATGACCTCGTTCGCCAAAGCGAGGTCCCCGGTAAGCAAGACGCGAGCCGAACTCTCAAGCGCCGCATCGACTCGCAGGGCCATCACCTCGACCTGAATCTTCAGTTGCTCCAGAGCAAAGTCGAAATATGCTCGCGCCGACTCCACAGCGGGCTCCGGCAAGGGTTTCCTCTGTTGCTCGGCCCCCATGCCTTGCCTATCCGAAGCGGCCGGTGACGTAGTTTTCCGTTCTCTCATCGGAGGGATTGGTGAACATCCTTTCGGTTTGGTCGAACTCGACGAGCACGCCGGTGCGGCGATCTTGATCCTCGTTCACTTCGGCCGTGAAGAACGCGGTCATGTCGCTGACCCGCGCCGCCTGCTGCATATTGTGAGTGACGATGATGATCGTGTAGTCGTTCTTCAGGTCCTGCATGAGGTCCTCGATGCGGCCGGTCGCAATAGGGTCTAGAGCAGAGCACGGCTCATCCATCAAGATCACATCGGGTTGCACCGCAATCGCTCGGGCGATACAGAGACGCTGTTGCTGTCCGCCCGAGAGCGACATCCCCGACTCCTTGAGCCGGTTCTTGACCTCATCCCAGAGCGCTGCTTTGGTCAGCGCCTCTTCCACCAAATCGTCCATGCTCCCTTTGAAGCCTGCGATCTTGGGACCGAAAGAGACGTTGTCGTAAATCGACTTGGGGAAGGGGTTCGGCTTCTGAAAGACCATGCCAACGCGTCGCCGTACCTCTACCGGGTCGATGCGCGCTTCGTAGAGGTCGACTCCGTGATAAAGAATATTGCCTTCGATGCGGGCGGTGTCGACGAGGTCGTTCATTCGATTGAAGCAGCGAAGCACGGTCGTCTTGCCGCACCCCGAAGGGCCGATGAGGGCCGTTATGTTCTTCTTGGAGACCGCCAAGGTCACATTGCGAACGGCCCGGAACTCTCCGTAGAACACAGAAAGGTCCTGAACGTCAAAGACAGCTTCCTCAGACGTCTCCTGCATTTGTGGGCGCGATTCCAACTTTTTATCCGTCGCTCGATTGGTTCGACGACTCAGTGTACCCAAGGGCTTGGCTTGCACCCTTTTCACCACTTCCTCTCGTATCTGTTCCTCAGGATGATTGCGGCCATGTTGGCGAGGAGAATCACGGCGAGTAGCACGATGATCGCAGCGAAGGTCAGCGCCCTGAAGTCCGTGTCGGGCTCCTTGGCCCAAGCGTAGATGATCGTCGGCAGTGAGACATACTCGCCCCGCATTTGCTCCATCAGATTCTGTGAGCCGGTCGACAAGAAGCCTGTTACCGCACCGACCAGAAGCAGAGGAGCAGTCTCACCCAGCGCTCGGGACAGGGACAGGATCGTACCGGTGAGGATGCCCGGCGCCGCCGACGGCAGCACATGCGAGCGGACCACCTCCCAACGGGTGGCGCCAACACCGTAACCCGCCTCACGGATGCTGTCGGGCACCGCCCGCAACGCCTCCGCGGAAGTAATGATCACCAAGGGCAACACCAACAGCGACAGGGTCAGCCCGCCGGAAATGATGCTGCGCCCGCCCGTGATCGGCTCGAGCACCTCGACGAACAGGAACAGGCCGAGCAAGCCGTAGACGACCGACGGCACACCCGCGAGGTTACGGACGTTGACGTCGATGAGCCGCGTCAGCCGGTTGTCGGGGGCGTACTCCTCGAGATAGACGGCCGCGCCGATGCCCACGGGAAACGCGACCAGAATGACGAATGCCATCATTAGAAAGGATCCGATGATCCCTTGCCACACGCCCGCTCTCTCGGCCAGCGAGGACAGGCTGCCTTGAAGAAAATCGCCGCCGCGTTCGGCGAGCACTCCGGCCCCCGAGCGCAGGATATCGGCCAACAGGATGACGAGAATCGTCAGCGAGGCCAGAAGCATCAACAACAGGAAAGTCTCGAACGCGGCGCTACGAACGTCGAAGCGCCTCTTCGACAGATTCCGTCTGACGACCTCGGTGGCGGTCAACGGCTCGACGCGCGTAGCCATCAGTACTTCTGCCTCACGCGTCTGACGATCCGGCCGCTCAAGACATTCAATCCCAGGGTGAGCAGGAACAGAACGAGGCCCACGAAATAAAGGCTTTGGAAGGCGGAGACATCGCCCTTGACCTGGTCCCCACCGATGGCGAGAGCCGCCATGGCGCCGGTCATGGTCTGGCCGGGCTGGCAATAGTCGGCCGAAAACAACGACCCACCGGTGGCGCCGCCCGCCATGGCAACCACCATGGTCTCCCCGATGGCTCGCGACATGCCGACGATCACTGCCGCGACGATGCCGGAGATGGCGGCGGGAAACACGATCTTGAGAGTGGTCGAACGCTTGCGAGCGCCGAGGCCATAGGAGCCCTCACGCAACGACAGTGGCACTGCTCTCATGGCGTCCTCAGCTATGGAGGCAACCAGCGGCGTCACGAGGATCCCAATGCCGACGCCGGCGGCGCCGAGGTTGAAGAAGGATGCGTCGCCACAGAGGAAGCGGTCGACGATCTGCGGGTTGATCCAGGAGAAGGCGAACACGCCGAGCACGATGCTTGGTATCCCGGCGATGATCTCGAGAATGGGTTTGAGGAGCTTGCGGATGCGGGGGCGGGCGTACTCGGAGAGATAAATAGCAGCACCGAGACCGAGCGGCGCGGCAACGAGCATGCCGATCCCGGTGACGACCAGGGTTCCCACGAGGATCGTGCGGACGTCGAAGATTCCCCGCCGAGGGAACCAGCCTCGTTGCCAGAGATCTCCCAGGCCGATGGCTGAAACGAACCGCACGGCTTCCTCGATGAGAGCGAGAACGATGGTGGCGCTGACCACCACCGAGACCGCAGCCAGGGCGAAGAAAGTGCCCCGCACGATGCGCTCTTTGCGCCTGCGCGCAGGACTCCCCTGCAGCTCCAAGAGCAGCCCGCCTGCGGCGTCGCTCAACCAACCCCCCCAATGCTCATTCATGACTCCTTAGAAACAACGTTCGGGTGTGGAGGCCTTCTACCCAGGGGGTATCGGCCTCCACACCCGAATCGTTAGGACTGAATGGTAATGGACCTAGCCCTCCCGGGTGCCGGTCTGGCGGTCCTCCCACACCTGTGTGGTCTCTGAGATGACGTCTTCGGGAGCCTCGACGTAGCCGGTCTCCTGGACCAGCGTCTGCAGCTCGGCCAAGTAGAAGTCGACGAAACCTTGCAGTGCCTCGTTACTCTCCGCCTTCTTCGAGTTCACGTAGAAGAAGAGGTCTCGGGCGATCGGATACTCGCCGGCGGCGATGGTCTCGTCGGTGGGCTCGATGCAGTTGTCGCCTTCCTCGGCGATGGGGATGGCCTTCACCTTGTCGGTGTTCTCCTGGTAGAAGGCGTAACCGACCCAGCCGAGCGAGGTGTCGTCGCCGGACAAACCCTGGATGATGACGTTGTCGTCGGCCGAGGCCGTGTAGTCCGGGCGGATGACGGGAGCGTCCTCCTCGATCTTGCGCTCATCATAGGCGGTGCCCTCGAGAACTATCTCGCCGAAGGAGTCGTAGGTGCCGGACTCCTCCCCCGGAGCCGTTATCGCAAGCGGCACGTCGGGATAGGGGGCGTGGGTTGCGCCGATCTCCTCGGCCAGTGAGTTGGCGTCGGCCCAGTTCTTGAAGCCCTCGGACTCGGGGCCGATCAGGGCGTAAAGGTCCTTGAAGTCGAGGCACGAGATCTCGTTGTTGTTCTTGCTGGTCAACACCGTGATGCCGTCGATGGCCACCTTGAGCTCGATGTACTCGATGCCGCCGTCCTTGCAGGCCTGCTGCTCCTCCGGCTCGATGGCCCTCGATGCATCGGAGATGTCGGTCTTGCCCTGGCAGAAGAGCCCGAATCCGTCGCCCGTGCCGGGGCCGTCCACCGAGACACCGACATCGGGGTTCTCCTCGCTGAACAGCTCGGCCGCCAGAGACGTGATCGGCTCGACCGTCGAGGAGCCCGATGCCACGATCTCACCGGTGAGGGCCTGGCTCGAGCTCCCGCTGTTGCTGCCACCGTTGCCGTCGCCGGTGGCGTCGGCTCCGCCGCACGCCACTGCAACAAGCGCCATAGTCACAGCGGCGAGCAGGGCCCTGAATCCGGCCTTGTCGCGAACCCTAAACATTCGAGTTGGTACCTCCTGTGCTGGGATGCCCCACTTGCGGGATATCAATGAGGCTCAAGCTACAGAGGGCATGTGGCAGAGCGGCATCGCGACTATGAACTTCGCATGAACACGCTTTTTTGGCTTTGATGTCCGCCGGCCGCGCCCTCAGGTCGGGCTGAAGAGAACGCTTCTCGCACCAAGTAACCCCACAGCAGCAGCATGGCCACTGCCACCAACGCAAGGGCCGCCTCTAGGGGCACGCTCGAAGATGTAAGGAGCTGATGGTTACGAGCACTCTCC
This sequence comes from Actinomycetota bacterium, assembly GCA_035646635.1. Taxonomy (GTDB): domain Bacteria; phylum Actinomycetota; class CADDZG01; order CADDZG01; family WHSQ01; genus JACDAL01. The sequence goes on from DASRPA010000204.1 coordinate 10,804, forward strand.
CGCCCTGCGCTCGGATCCCCGAACGCGTCACCGGTTCCATCGAGACGGGGGATGCCTCGCACGAGAATCGCCTCGGACCTACTTAGAGCCGGATCCCCGGAAGCGTCACGATTCGAGCCTCTCCCGTCGATGGGAGTGAGCCCCAGCCTGCGCTCAGTGGCTCGAAGCCAGCGGACTAGATATGTCATTGGATTAATTGCTCGCCCGTCTGATCCGTAGAGGCCGAAATGGACGTGCGGGGAGGTGTCGATGGCGTTCCCGCTGTTCCCGCAGTAACCGATGATGTCACCCGGAACCACCCGATCCCCCGAAGCGAAATCGCGCGTGTTCCATGCCGACAGGTGCGCGTAGTACCAGTAACTCCCATCGGTCCGATGGAGCCTCGCAACCTTGCCTCCGAGGCCTCCTTCGTCGAACTCCACGTAGCCTCGCTCGCTCGCCAAAACGGGGTCGCCGTAGCGACAGAACACGTCCTGGCCCTCGTGCCGTCTCGCAAGCGAGCCCGGACCGGAGCGGGGCGCGCCCCAGGTGTCAGTCCACGAGGCAGGGCCGGCGATGATGAAGGGGGCGATCTGTGGGACGCTTTCCCGGCTGCGGAGAGCGCGCCGCGAGGGGAGAGCGTCGAGCAAAGCCACGGTGCTGAAGGACCCTGTGAGGCTGTATCCCGAAACGGCAGGCGCGGCGGCGATGGGGGAAGGTTCGATGTCGTGAGCCTCTTCGTCGGAACCCGGATCCCCGGGACCACCCCGGCTA
>DASRPA010000205.1:0-17972 GCA_035646635.1 Actinomycetota bacterium
GAGCGCCTACCCGAAACGGGTGGGCTGGGGCGCCGGCGCCCCAGCCCACCCGTTTCGGGTAGGCGCTCGGAACTCTGCTGGAGAACACATTTCGGGTCCCTTCCCTCATGGGCGCCTCGCACCCATGACCCCTCCGGCGCAGCCCGTCGCCCCTGCCCGGCCCCTGATCTCCGAGGAGCAGCTTCGCCGCCGAGTGGCGGCGTTGGGGGCCGAGATAGGGCGCGACTATGCCAAGCTGCCCGAAAGTCTCGTGGTCGTGGGTGTTCTCAAAGGATCGACTCTCTTTCTCGCCGACCTCCTGCGCGCAATCCGCCTCGATGCAGAGATCGACTTCATCGCGATCTCGAGCTATGCGCAAGGTCCGGACGCACAGTCGGGGGTGGTGCGCATAGTCAAGGACCTCGACCGCGCTGTCACCGGCCGCGACGTGCTGCTGGTGGAGGACATCGTCGACACAGGACTGACGCTCAACTACCTAAGACGAACCCTGCTCGAGCGAGAGCCCCGCTCCCTGGCAACAGTCGCCTTGCTGGACAAGACCGCGCGCCGCATCGTCCCCGTCCCGATCGAGTACCGAGGCTTCGAGATACCAGATGTGTACGTGGTCGGATACGGCCTCGACTTTCAGGGTCGCTATCGCAACCTGCGGGCGATCCAGGCGGTCTCGGACCTTGCACGGTTGGCTAACGAGCCGCGTTTGCTGGAGCCGTCTGAGTGGCGCTGAACCCTGCCACTTTCAAGAAGAGGGGTGTTAGCCTTCACGGCATGATCGAGCTATCGCTCGTGGGGGTCCGCGTCGAGCTTCCCTCCAACCAGCCCATCGTTCTCCTTAAAGAATCTGGGGGGGACCGCTACCTCCCTATTTGGATCGGGGCAGGCGAGGCAACGGCCATCGCATTCGCCCTCGGAGGGGTGGAGACCCCGCGTCCCATGACCCACGATTTGATGCGCGACCTGTTGCGGGAGACCGAGACCACCGTCGAGAGGATTCTCATCTCCGAGCTCGTCGATTCGACCTTTTACGCGCTCATTCAACTCAGCGCCGATAGCGGGACCAAAGAAGTCTCGTCGCGTCCGAGCGATGCGATCGCCCTGGCCGTCCGCATCAACGCACCCATCTTCGCCGCCGAGGAAGTTCTGGAGCAGGCGGGCATCGAACTTCGAGACGAAGAGGAGAGCGAGGTCGAGAAGTTTCGAGAGTTTCTCGACCAGGTGACTCCGGAGGACTTCGCGGGCGGTAGCTGACGCGGCTCGAGTTCGACTTGAGACCGTATTCACCTCTAGGCGAGGATGAAAGTTTGAGCCCTAAGATTGACACCTGCCGGGCCTTCCCCTATTCTTTCATTGGCGTAACTACCGCCGTGTGACTCTGAGCCTGGATCACCGACCTAGCTTCATCGGTCGGCGCTCCGACCACTCGGCCCTCGAAGAGAAGGACGGCGACGTGCAAAGCACCGGATACAGAGGTCCGCAAGCGTGCAAGATAGTCGGCGTCACCTACCGGCAACTCGACTACTGGACCCGCACGGGACTCATCACCCCTTCACTGCAGGCGGCTCAGGGTTCGGGGACGCAGCGCCTCTACTCCTTCAACGACCTTCTACAGCTCAAGGTCATCAAGAGCCTTACAGACGCGGGGGCGAGCCTTCAAAAGGTCCGTCAAGCAATCGAGTACGTACGCGGAAATCTGGCTGGGGATCCGAGCGCCGTCACGATCGTGGCGGACGGCTCCGGCGTCTATGCCTGCACCACTGATTCCGAGATCATCGACCTGTTGCGCTCGGGACAGGGGGTGCTCGGCGCGGTCGTCGCAGTGGGCAAGGTCAGAGACCAGCTCAACGGTGACCTGAAACGGCTCCAGCCGCGCCCCGAAGAGGCGGCAAAGGCTCACGGCCTGGCGCAGGCGCAGGAGCACTGATTTGCCCCCCCCAGCGATGCCGGGGCACAAGTCGTAGCGAACGCCCGCGGCTCGCTGGAGGCCCGCGATTCTCAGGAAGAGTGTGCCGAGGATCTGCCCCAGCACGCGCGCGTGGCGTTCGCTCACAATAGCGAGCGTCAGTTCGCGAGGCTGCTCGATTTCTACATGATCGAGTGGCGCTATGAACCGACTGCCTTCGATATCGACTGGAACGAGGACGGCTCGGTCACCCGGCGCTTCGCCCCCGATTTTTATCTGCCGGAGTTCGATCTCTACATAGAGATCACGACCTTGAATCAAAAACTCGTCACGAAGAAGAACCGCAAGGCTCGGCGTCTAGCCGCCCTCTACCCGGACGTTCGCTGCAAGGTCCTATATCAAAGGGACTATCTCAATCTGCTTGTCAAGTACGGGCTCGAGGAACCGTCGCAGGGTTCCCTGCTGCAAAGCAAACCGCAAGCCGTATCGGCAGATGTCCGGACGGTTCTTTGACCGTTCCAAGCGGCCGAAATGCACTTAGAACATCGGATACCAGGCCACGAAGAAAGCGGCGATCAGAGCTTGACCCGCACCGAGCCCGAGGGCCAAGGCTCGGTGCAACGAGGTCCGATCGGTGAGCCGGGCCAGAGCCCAGAACAGGGGAAACAGCACGAGAAGAAAGCGCGGGGCCGACATCAGCGGGCGGGCGGGGAACACGAAGCTCAGAATGATCACGAGGCTGCCCCAAACGTAGCCCGCGTAGGAGGCTCGCATCCACCGCAGCGACCACAAAGCCAACCCTATGAAGGGAATGACCAACAGCCAGTCGATCCGGTGCCACAGGGCATCGAAGCGCCATGCGAAATTCGTGGCCTGTGAGAGTGTCTCCCACGGCCATGATGCCGTGCGCAGCCACTGGGCTTGGGAGCTGAACGGTTGAAGCGCGTTGCCCGATCGCAGACCCCAGTAGACAAGATAGGCCGCAGTCCCCGAAAGACTTGCGGCCACCGGCCCCATAACAGACACGATCGTCGCCCCCACACCTCGGCGGCGATCTCGCTGCTGGGCGAGCGCCTCGAGAGCAAGGGGCACGGCGAGGACCACTCCCAGCGACCGGGTCCCAGAAGCTAAGGCCGCGCACATCGCGGCCACCCACCAGTGCTTGGAACGCGCGGCCAGCAGCGCGGCCACTGAGAAGCATAGAAACATCGATTCCGAATAGGGGGCCGCGAGGAAGAAGGCGGTGGGGAAGAGGGCAAGATACAGAACGCTGCGGCGGGCTAGGGGCTCGCCGTACTCGCGCGTTCCAAGCAAATAGAAGAGCACCAGAGCGGCAACGCTGAAGACGGCCGACATGACCAGAGCGGCGCTCAATGTATGTCTGTCGAAAACAGCCGCCAACGCGCGCGTCGCCAGCGGATAGCCCGGCCAAAACGCCGCACTGCCGTCACTCAAGTGGTAGCCGCCGGCCGCAATGCGCAGGAACCAGAGCGCATCCCAGCGCTCCAAAGCAGTTCCCATAAGCTCGGCTGCGCCCTGGGCCTTCGGTGCGGGCCATCCCGGCACCCCGACGGGGCCGGAGCCTCGAAGCTGCCCGGCAAGGAGGCTTACTACGGTCAAGCCGATGCGACTGACCAGCAGTACGGTCATGCAGTAGACGATGGCTCGGCGAAAGGCTTGATTGCGAATCCGGATGTCCGAGGGAGCGCGCACGTGCGGCTCTGCGATCATGGCGTGCATTAGTGACAGATCCTATCGACAGCGGGACGCTACCTAACGGCTGGGTCGTAGCCTCTGGAGGTTTCGTTTACCAGGACGTTGGTGGAGCCGGGCTCGAGCGATTTGAAATAGAGCCCCGAGGAGTTCAGTGACCGACGACCAAAGAAGACCCCGCGGCCATCCGGAGACCACGCCGGGTGTCGATCCTCCACGCCGTTGTCGGTGATCTGCCGTTCTTCGGCACCCAAGGGCGTAATGAAAATCTCCGTGTCCCCATCGACGGCGCGGTCGTATGCCAACGTGGTTCCGTCGGGAGACCACTCGGGTGCGCGGTCGTCGACGGAGTTATCGGTGAGCCTGACGGGACTCTCGGAGCCTTCGGAGTCCACGGTGTATATCTCGAAGTCCCCATCTATTCGGCTCGCGAAAGCAATTGTCTCCCCGTCCGGAGACCACGCCGGCGAGGCTTCTTGGACCTCATTGTCAATGAGTACGCGGGTCTCGCCACTTTCCAGGTCGAGAATGTAGATATCGAAGTCTCCGACGAGATCGCTGGAAAAGGTGATGCTCTGACCGTCGGGCGAGAAGTCGGGGACGTAATCGTCGAAGTCGTTGTTTGTGACGTTGATCGCGCCGGTGCCGTCTAGCCGGGAGACAAAGATGTCCTGCCGGCCCTCAACCTCCGCCGAGTATGCAAGCTTGTGGCCGCTGGAAGAGAAGTCGGGTCGCTGCTGCTCGGTGTCACTCGGTGCAAGTCGAACTGGGCTTCCTCCAGCCAGCTCGAGAAGATGGACTTGCGGCACTCCCGAAACATTGCGTAAGAACGCGATCTCCCCAGCACCGCCGAAGGGGACCGGCACAGGCGATTGCGCGGGTGACGGCGAACCCGTTGCCGAGGCCGGCTGATCGCCGTTGTTGGATAGGGCGGAGGCCAACAGCAGTGCCGCCAGAGCGAGCGCAACCAATGCGAACAGCGCAAGGCTGATGTGGGCTCCCCGCACCCGAGTCTGCGCCGCTCTCATCCGAAGCACGCCGACGGCCAGGTCGTCCCTGGGGGAGAGATCGGGAGAGAGATCGCGAGCGCCACCGGCCCCGGTCCGAATGGGGATTGGCTCTGGTTCGGGCTCGGGTGCAGGCGGCCCTGGTTCGGGCTCGGGTGCAGGGGGCCCTGGTTCGGGCTCTGGTACAGGCTCGAGTGCAGAGGACTCGGGCTCGGTTGCCGGTTCCGGCTCGGGCGCAACCGCGACGGGCTCGGAGTCCCCCCCACGCGCCGCCGTGACCTCGGCGATGTCCACAATCTGCCCGCGGGGGACGGCCGCATCGAGTGGGTTGGCCCGAACCTCTTTCATCTCGGAGTCGAAAGCGTGCACGACCCTCGTGAGAACGACCAGCCCGTCGGCGTCGAACAGCGCATTGCGCTCGGCGAGTCCCTCGACGGTACGGCCGTTCTTCAGAAGCAGCCGCACATGCAGCTCGTAATCCTCGGCCAAGGCCTGCTCGGATTCCTCTGCGGGAGCCGCCACCGGGGGAGCGGCCGGCGTAGGTCCCTCCTCGGCGACCCTTTCTATGTCCACCACCTGATTGCGCGCAATGGCGGCATCCAAAGGAGTGGTCAAGATCTCCTTCATGTCCGAGTCGAAGGTGTGCGTCACATTGCTCAGAAGCAGCAGTCGGTCTTCGTCGAGGAGCACTTCGCGCCTGACGTAACCCTCCACCGTGCGGCCATCCTTGAGCAGGACGCTCACATGGAGAGCCCGGCTCTGGTGCTTTCGGGAAGAGCGCGGCAGGACGCGGGATGCGGCACTTCGCACCCGGCTCATCACTTTTCGTAGAGGGTAGTCAATGACATGGCTCCCAACTCATGTTCGTGAGATTGGTGACGCACCCCACCAAACCCACTACCTTGAATACCGCGGATCATGAGTTAATTACCCCGCGAGGGGAGCTAATGCGTTCAGACGAGTTTCAGCACGGGCTCTAGGGTGGCAAAGTCGAAGGGCGCTCCGAGAGCGAAGATCAGATGCTCGGAGCCTGCGTCGAGCAACCCGCCGACATCGGCGGTTTCCGGCTCCCTGATGAATACGGTTCTCTCTATGCTCGCTGGGTCCCTGCCGGCCTCAGCGCACCAGCGATCCAGGACCTCGTTCTTAAGGCTAACCGTGGCCGGGTCACCTCCCGTATTCCACATATCGGCGTGCTCGGCGACGAGACGCAGGGTGACCTTCTCACCTCCGCCCCCGATCAGCAGCGGCAGCTCGCCCATGGGCGGCGGCACGAGCTTTCCCAGGCGCTCCTTGAGGCGGGGGAGGGCCTCTTCCAGCTTCGCCAGCCTCGAGCGGGCGGTTCCGAACTCGTAGCCGTACTCGGCGAAATCGCGCTCGAACCAGCCTGAGCCCAAACCCAATATGAGGCGGCCCCCGCTGATGTGGTCGATGGTGCGGGCCATATCGGCAAGCAGGTCGGGGTTACGGTAGGCGTTGCAGGTCACGAGGATGCCGAGCCGGGCGCGGCTCGTGTCGCAGGCCATCGCCGCGAGGAGCGACCAGCCCTCGAAATGGGCGCCGTGCTCATCCCCGTGGAGTGGGAAGAAGTGGTCCCAGGTCCAGATCGTGTCGAATCCCCGGATATCGGCCTCGCGCCACGCCCGGCGGAGATCCTCCACCGAACAGTGCTGAGGTTGAAGCTGCACTCCCACCTTTACCCGTGCCATGTCAAGGACGCCCCTTCGGAGATGTCTGCTCGGCTACTGCCGAGGTGAGTCGATGCGGAAGTGGTGGGAGCTGATGTACATGCCCACGCCCAGATAGAGACGATGGGCGGCGTGTCGCTCGGTTCCCGAGTCAAGATGGACCTGGCCACAGCGCAGGCGCACAGCCTCGTCGAAGATCCAACGCAACAGGGCAGTGGCGTGGCCTTCGCCGCGCGCCTCGGGGAGCGTACTGAGGTCGTCGACGTAGAGGAAGTGCCCCCAGGCGAGGTTGTGGTTCGCCCGGAATCCGCCGGCCGCCACCGCCTTTCCTGCCTCATCGAACGAAGCCACCAGCCGATAGCCTTCCGGCCGCTGGAGCTCGTCGATGCGAGCAACAAGCCTCTCGGCCGGGCCGGCCGCCTCCCGCAGGCACAGCAGGGCGTCGGCGGCCGCCATCGTCTCGCCGGCGAAGAGCTCTCTCACGACCATGGCGCCCATTGTGCCAAGCGTGCGGGTCGAGCGAGACGGCGGACCCGGAGCCAATCGCGCTCGACGCGCCTGTGAGTACGCAATCGGTACCCAGGAGCGCTTTACGCGCGTTTGAGTACCTCGGCCGTAGGCGAGCGGATCGCAGGCCCGATGGGCACAAGGTGTAACACCAACCGCTAGGTGCTACACTTGGCTATGCCCACTACTCGTCCCCGCCACTTGATCACTGAAACCGAGCAGGTGGCCCAAGCCCTGAACGATGCAAGCGCACGGTGGCCCGCCGACAAGGACAACCGCGCCAAACTGCTGCTCCACCTTCTTGAGGAGGGACACAAAGCCGTTATCGGGCAGCGGGAGAGCGTGGTGCGCGGACGTCGACACGCAGTTGCGCGCACAAGCGGGGCACTCACCGGGCTATACGGCGAGGGATACCTCAGCGAGTTGCGCGATGATTGGCCGGCATGATCGTGCTGGACGCCAGCGTGCTCATCGCCCATCTCGACGCGACCGACACTTACCACGAACGCGCAAGTGCGTTTCTGCTGGAAGTTGCCGATGAGTCGTTGGGCGCGAGCCCGGTCACACTCGCCGAAGTGCTCGTCGGTCCGGCCCGCGCCGGGCAGCTCGACCAAGCCGTCGCTGTCCTGAATCAGCTCGAGGTGATCACCGTGCGGTTGGGCGAGGATGCGCCCGTGCGGTTGGCGATGCTGCGGGCCGGCACCACCCTGAAGCTGCCCGACTGCTGCGTGCTGTTAGCGGCCGAGCAGACGCACGGAGCGGTCGCCACCTTCGATGACCGTCTCGCCACCGCCGCCGGCAAGCGCGGAATGGTCGTCCGAGACCAATAGCAACCAACCGCAACACCCGACACCCGCCGCCCGGCACAGACATGGCAGGGCGGCGGCCCGCCGATTCGCCAAGAGCTATCCAACGACCATGCCGCCCCATTGGGAAGAGCGTGCGGGAGGAGCGTGGATCGGATCGGGAGACGACGGCACGCGCACGCTTGCCACGGCCGGCCGACCCGCCGTTGACCGCGGCGGTCAATTGCGCCTACTACTGGCAGTAGGTCTTCCCGCCGACGGGTCGATAGAAGGCGGACAGGCTCCCTTTGCAGAAGACGACCTTCTCCCCGGTGGGCGAACGCCACTGCACCTCCAGAGTCGAACAGAAAGGGAGGACCTGTGCAAAGGTGAAGGAGAACGAGCGCGGCAGGGGGGAGCCCACCTCGAACCGTGCCGCTCCCGGGCTCATGACCTCGCCGCCCGCTTTCACCCTGATCTCCATCGCTGCCCGGTAAACGTTCCGCTGAAGATCGAGCCGACCACACTCCTGCGGTTCGCCACCGCAAGGGTCATACCCGTCAACCTCTGGAACGACCTGTCGGTCGTCGCCGAGTTACTTCCGGTCGCTTGGAAGGCCTGTTGCCTCACTCCGGAGTTGCCGCCCGAACCCGTCGCCGCTGTGACCCACAGTACTAATCTGGCCCCCGCCACCGCCAGAACGGTTGCGAACCGAGTCGAAGCCTCATACATGACTCCCTCCTGCCCACCGAGTGGGGAAGCGGGCGCTGGTTTACATAATGCACATTATGGGCGAACCGGCCGGCGGCCGAGAGAGGCCAGAACGCGGTCCCGCAGGGCCCACAGCGCGATGCGCACAAGGGCTTCGGCAACGATGGCGCGGCTCATCTTCGAGCGGCCGGCAACGCGCTCGGTGAAGACAATCGGGATCTCCATCACTCGGGCTCCACGGCGGACCGCACGATAGGCCATCTCGACCTGAAAGCTGTAGCCCTCGGAGCTGATGCTCGCCAGGTCGGCGCGGCGGAGCCACTCGGCTCGATAGGCGCGCAGGCCGCTCGTCGAGTCGGCGACATCGATCCCGAGCAGCGCGTGTGCATAACGGTTGCCCGCCAGTGAGAGGGCGCGCCGGCAAAGCCCCCAGTTCTCGACTCTGCCCCTGGGGACGTAGCGGGAACCGATCACGATGTCGGCATGCTCCAGCGCCGCCACCAGCCGGAGCGCGTCGCGCGGATCGTGTGAGAGGTCCGAGTCCATCTCTACAACCGCGTCGTAGGGCCGCTCCAGCGCCCACGCAAATCCGGTCAGATAGGCTGAGCCGAGCCCCATCTTCGAGGGGCGTTCTATGAGATTGACGCGCTCGCCTCGGAGGCGCCCCACGATCGCGGAGGTGTCGTCCGTCGAGGCGTCGTCTACGACCAGAACGTCGGTGGAGTCGTCGCCCTCGAGCAACAGCTCGATGACCCGGCCGATGCTGGAACCCTCGTTCAGGGTCGGAAGAATCACCAGGGTCCTCACTTTGGGGGGGCCGAACGCAGGCGCGCTCCTGCAACCACTCCGGCCACCGCTATGAGCACGCTGATCCACGCCACGAAATCACCTGCGCGTGTATAGAGCGTTTCGGAGGTCGAGAAACGAACGCTCCGCAGCAGGGTCGTCGCTTTCCACAGAGGCGTAGACGCCACCACCGCTCCGTCGGGTGCTACGAAAGCTGAGATTCCGCTCAGCGCGCCGTGCACGACCCACACCCCGTTCTCCGCCGCTCGCACCTGGCTGAACGCAAGGTGCTGGGCCGAGGCCCACGATCTCCCCCAGGTCGAGGTGTTTGTAGCCACGACGAGAAGGCGTCCGCCTGCGTCTATCGGCTCGCGCACCAACGAGCCAAAGTCCCCCTCGAACGAGATCACGACGGCGACGTCTCCCGAGGGGAGCTCGAAGACGCCGGGGACCTCACCCGGCAGCGCGTCCTTGGGCACCTGATCGAGCATCGGAATCCACTCGAGAAACCGGCGGCCGGGAATGTACTCGCCGAAAGGAACCCGGTGTCTTTTTTGATAGCTGCCTGCCACCTCACCCGCAGGGTCGACGTGGAGCGCCATCACCCGGTAGAAGCCTTCGGAGACATCGTCGTTCACTCCCGCGATGATGTGTGCCGAGGCGGCGCGGGCTGAGGCCCGCAACCGCTCTAAGGGGGCCGGGCTGCCGGGTAAATCGAGCTCGACCGAGCTTTCGGGCCACACCACCAGATCGGGCGACTGACTCGAGAGGTTTCGCGTCCCCCGCTCGTGGCGCCCCAGAATGCCGAGCTGGCCGGCGACGATGTCCGTCGGTGGGCCCTGGGAAACGTTGCCTTGGACCACCGCGACCTCGATCTCAGGCCCCCGTGCCGCGGGCCGCGGCAATAGGAGGGGCAACGCAAGCAACAGTGCGGCGGCGCCGACTACGGCTGCCGTCATCCTCCACTCCCCCGCTCTCCATGACATCCACGCCTCGGCGACCAGTGCGTTGACCGATACCACCAGAAAGCTGATGCCCCAGCCCCCGGTTACCGGCGCCAACCGAAGGATCCAGGAGAGGTTGTGCTGGCCCTGCGACAACTGGCCCCAGCTGAACCCCTCGGCCGGAAATCGAGAGCGCAGGTACTCGAGTGCCACCCAGCACGCAGCCCCCAGCAGTATTCGCCCTGCCGCCGAGCTCCGGCGCGAGACGAGCGCCCAGCAGGCCCCGAATACCCCCACGTAGAGAGACTGCAGAACCACCAGGAAGACCCATGCGAGCCAGCCCACCAGGCTGATCCAGACGATGAGAACTCCAAAGAAGCCGAGGCCGAACAACAACCCGTAGCCAAACCCAACCGACGTTCCTCGGCGGTGAGTACATACGAGAAGGGGCGCAATCGCCACCCACGCCGCCGGATTAAGGCTGGGCTCGGGAAACGCCAGCGCGAGAGCGGCGCCACCTGCGACAAGCAGCAGGGCAGCCGCCCCAGAGCTAACCCTCGACTGAATCGTTATGCGCAGTCGCGGCAGAGAGGCCGAGCCGCGTCGGAGAGCTGCACGAGCGGCTTGACCAGGCGACAGCGAGCGCAGACGAACTCGGGGCGTTTGGGAGGCACTGCCTTCACTCGTCGCTCGGCCCGCCCGTCGTCCAGGAGGGAAGCGAGATCGGCGAGACGAGCTTCCTCCTCCCCCTCCAGCGCCGCCTTCGCAGCCCGCCGAGCGAGAAGCTCGTCGAGGCTCGACTCCGGCCCGTCCTCGTCGTCCTCATCCGACGCCACCGGCAGCTCTGCGTCGACTTCCTCGGGCTCTTCGTCGTCGCCGGCGTAGAGCTCGAGGGAGTCCACATCGGTCTCGGCTTCGTAGTCCTCGAGGTCGTCGGCTTCCGGCATGGCGTGGGAATCAGACTGGTTGGCGAACACCTCAGCTCCTCTCCTTCGACTCGCGCTGGGTTCGATACAAATGCGTTCAGTTTCAGTTGGTTCGATTCCAGGCATATCGGCTCCCAAGCTGAGCCGCTTCAGCACCAATATTCCCGCTTCTCCCGGATCTTTTCACCCACTCCCACCACTCGCGTCGGTAATGCTGAAAAGTCGCCCTAACGGCCCCTGGCGGCCCCTGGCGGCTCGCTGTGCCTTCTCGCGGGCTTCGCGCGCCCGTGTGCGCGCCCTTGCTGCGAGGTCTGCCAGCCGGCGGGCCTCGTCCTCCGCCTCCACCGCTCGCCCGGTCATCTCCTCCGCCTCCTGCTCGGCGTGCTCCGCTCGTTTCACCAGCTCGCGGCGTTCGGAGTCAGAAACCTCGTCCCTCTCGGTCCAGACCCCGCCGGTGGCCACGAACTGAGCGACGGGCTCCCTCTCCGCCTCCAAGGTCCCCGACAGGAGATTGGCGCTATCGCTCTGAGCGGCACCTTCGAGGGCCCGGCCCACGCGCTGCAGGGCCGCCGGCGAGGCGCTCTTGCCGGCACCTTCGAGGATCTTCTGAGCCTCGGCGAGCAGGGAATTCAGGAGCTTTTTGCGCGCGGCCGACGCCGCCCGCAGCTCCTCGCCCGTTTGGGGCGCGTCCTGCTCGACCAGAGCCCGGACCTCCTCAGCCCGCCTGCGCGCCAACCCGTTGACCACCCACACCTTCAGGACCGGTTTCTTGAGTGAGCTCACCTTTTTGGCCACGGAGGCGTCGCCGCCGTCCTTGAGGCTTCGGGCAAGGTCGTTTCGAGCCCTCACGAAGTCCTGCAGGTCGACCGCATAGAGGTCGGCTATCCGGTCTTCGACGTCCCCCACGAATCGCAAACCTCCCGTACCATCTGGCGAACATGCGAACGCACCAGAGTGAGTGTACGGTCAGCACCCTCGCGGCCCCCGACTTCGTCGACATCACCGACGACGTCCAGGCCTCCCTGGCCGACTCGGGAATATGCGACGGGCACGTGACGATCTTCTCCCGCTCACCCTCGTCGCCGTTGATCGCCAACGAGCGGGAGTCGGGACTGCTCGAGGACATCAAGGCCGCTATGGCGCGGCTGAACGGCTCTCTCAGTGACGGGCGTCCGATCATTGGTTCGACCTCTTTGATGCTTCCGGCGGTGGAGGGCAAGCTGCGACTGGGAACGTGGCAGCGGGTCCTGCTGGTCGAGCTCTCCCAAGCCGGGCCGCGTTCGGTAATAGTCCAGATAGTGGGTGAGTGAGCATGGCACGCAACGCGCTTCCAAAGCAGTCGGAGGATTTCCCCTCCTGGTATGTCGAGGTCGTAAAGCGCGCCGGCATGGCGGAGCACGGACTCGCCAAGGGCACGATGGTCATCAAGCCTCACGGGTATGCGCTGTGGGAGGCTATTCAGAAAGCACTCGACGACCGCTTCAAGGCCACCGGCCACGAGAATGTCTACTTCCCGCTTCTGTTTCCGGAGAAGCTACTGTCGAAGGAGGCCGAGCACGTCGAGGGCTTCGCTCCCCAGGTGGCGGTCGTGACCCACGGTGGAGGCGAGAAGCTCGAGGAACCGCTCGTCATCCGGCCAACGTCGGAGGCCGTCATCTGGTCGACGTACGCGAACTGGGTGCAGAGCTATCGCGACCTTCCCCTCCTCTACAACCAGTGGTGCAACGTGGTGCGCTGGGAGCTGCGAACGAGATTGTTTCTGCGCACCAGCGAGTTCCTGTGGCAGGAGGGCCACACCGCGCACGCCTCGGGCCCAGAGGCGGTCGAGGAGACACTGCGGATGCTCGAGGTCTATCGCGAAGTGTGCGAGGACGTCCTCGCCATGCCCGTGTACCCGGGGCGAAAGTCGCCATCGGAGCGGTTTCCGGGCGCGATCGAGACGTACACGATCGAAGCGCTCATGAGAGATCGCAGGGCGTTGCAGTCCGCAACGTCGCATTTTCTGGGTCAGAACTTCGCGCGCGCCTACGACGTGCAGTTCCTAAACCGCGACGGTGTGCTCGAGTACGCGTGGGCGACCTCGTGGGGAATGTCGACTCGTATCATCGGAGGCCTGATCATGGTTCACGGTGACGACTCCGGTCTTCGCCTCCCGCCCAAGGTTGCGCCGCTGCAGGTCGTTATCGTGCCGATCTATCGCAGCGACGACGAAGCCGGCGCAGTGCTTCCCGTGGCGCGCTCTCTCTCGGACACACTTGCCGGAGACGGGATCAGGAGCCGTGTGGATGATCGCGATCAGCACCGGCCCGGCTTCAAGTTCTCGGAGTGGGAGCTAAAGGGCGTACCCGTGCGGATAGAAATCGGGCCGCGCGATATCGCAGCGGGACAGGTTGTGGTGGTGCCGCGAACCTCAGGTGAGAAGCGCACGATGCCGGTCGGCGAAGCTTCCTCGACGATGACATCGATGCTGAGAGATATCCAGCAGGAGCTCTACGACGACGCTCACTCGTTCAGAGAAGCAAACACCCACGATGCTCACGACTACGACGAGCTACGGGCCGGGCTCGAGGCCGAGGCGGGCTTCTGGGTGGGGGCGTGGTGCGGGGACACAGCGTGCGAGCAGAAAGTATCCCAGGACACCAAGGCGACTGTGCGCTTCCTACCGCTCGAGGTGGAGGACCCGGGCGCTGCTTGCGTCGTGTGCGGGCGGCCCGGCGTGGACAAGGCGGCTTGGGCCCGCGCTTACTGAGAACGCACGAGCCGTCTACGGTCCACTGGGCCACATCTCCACGACGACGCTCACATTGCGGCCCTTGATAAAGTTCATGTCGTCGCCGCTCCCCTCTCTTGTCGGCACGTCAACTCGAAACGCGTAACGCCGCCCCTCGGCGGGCAGCCCCCCCTTCTTCCATGTCAATGTGGTCGAGTTGTAGGTATCAGAGGAGGTGGCCAATGTCCAGCGTGGCCGCATCCCCATTAAACGGTCGCCGTCCGTGGTCGAGAAGATCCCACCGCCTGCCTCGGCATGGTCCTGGGGGCTGGTCTTGTAGTCGATCGTCACGACCATCACGACATCGACGCGCTCGGTTGTCTCGGGCGTCTTTACCGGGAGGTCGAAGAGCAGAGAAACGCTGCAGTTGTCGAACTCGCACGTCGATTTCCACGGCGGAGAGTATCGGTAGACGCGTTCCACCCGGCGATGGCCGATCCGACCACTGGACAGAGCTTGTCGCTCCTGCTGCGAGGCAGCCGAGCCGATCAACACGCCGCCGATAAGCAGGCCCGCAAGAGATACGGCCGCGACCATTGAGCGCTTTATGTCCAGGTTGTTTCTCTTATCGGTTCGCTTTCGATCCATACCGCCACCTCTGTTCATGTGCCTTGTCTCCCTCGTCCGCCCGCGGCCTCGAGCATCCCTAGCTGCCTTCCGTCCTATCCACGCAGTTGGCCGGCATCTCGTCCACGCTGTAGGGCGCGGTCATAACAAGCTTGATAATGTTGGCGACGAACGCCCGGTTTCCTGCGTCTGGGTTCTGCTCCGATGAACCCGCCGCGAAGCGACTCTCGTCGCCGGATCGCTACGATGCCGCAAGCGTAGTTTGGTGCACCGAGGGTGGAGGCTGCGCGCCGAACGGGACTGCCAATCACGTGGGGTACCAGGTTCGGATTTCTTGGGACATTCCGTTCCCTGAGCCCTGGGTAACGTCCACAGGTGAGCAACCAGCCGGCCAATAGACACGCCACAGTTCCATTCACGTCGGCATCAATTGATCGTTGATCGCGCGCCGCGCGCTATGGAGTTACGGAATCGGTACTTGTGCGTGCGTTACGCGCGTTTGAGTACCGGCGTCACCGGTCGAGGTCCAGGACCTCGAGAATCTGCCGGTGATCGGTGAGCACGATCTCGGCTTCGGGAGCGTCCGTAAGATCGTCGTGCACGCCCTTGAAGCGGGCCGCGTGCATGCCGATGTCGTGCGCGCCGGCGATGTCGGTGCGGCGTAAGTCGCCGATGTGAATGGCCTCGGGCGGTCGTACGCCCAACGCTGCGAGCGCCTTGGCGAAGATGTCGCCGCCGGGCTTGGGGACCCCGACCTCGTCCGAGAAACAGGTGACCTCGAGGTGGTCGAGGAGGCCGACGTCTGAGAGCAGGTCCCTGACCACGCGACCCGGGGTGAAGCCGGTGTCGCAGACGAGCCCGATCCGAATGTTGGCCAGTCCGAGCTGTTCCATGGTCTCGAGGGACCCCTCGACCCGCTCGACGCCAGCCTCGAGGCTGGCCTCCTCGAAGGTTTGGGTGAGGGACGCAATGGAATCGTCGTCGTCTATACCGCGGGCCTCGAGGCAATAGGCGGCCATGCGGCCGGGGCCGAACGTCTCGACCTGCTTCCAGGCCTCGTCGTGATGGGCCCAGGCCTCTTCCACCAGGGCTTCCGCCTCCCTGTCGTCGAGGTCCACGAAACGACGAAGGGCGCCTATGCGTTTTCGCATGGCGCCCTCCCAGTCCCGATCCTTCAGCAGCGTCCCCCAGCAGTCGTAGGTAATCGCTCGGATCCCCTCGACTCTCTTCAATTGCATCACGCTCCTCTCGTACGGCTCCATCCAGGGTAGCCGAGTCGTGCGACACAGGCCACCCCCTTCCTCCTCCCTCTCCCTCCTCCGCCCCCTATGTTCGCTCTGCTTCGGCGGGAGGCCACACCCGCATCCCTGAGATCCAGGTGCCGAGCACCCGGGTCTCGAGGAGTTCCTCCACGGTCACGGCGAGGGGATCGCGATCGAGCAACGTGAAGTCGGCCGGGGAGGGGAAGGTGGGCGACATGAGTCCCCGGGGAGGGCCTCCCCGGCTGCGGAGGCCGAAGCTGCCGACCGTGTGGAGCGCGAGGGCTTCGTTGGACACGAGCGACTCTTCCGGGACGTGATGCTGCCTCAGCGCGGCCATCTGAAGGAACGGGTCCAACGGCGTGACCGTGGAGTCGGAGCCGGCCCCCAGTGCCAGCCCCGCCCGTTTCATCGAACCAAATCGGTTCATGCCCAGCGCTCGGTCGGAGCCGAGGCGGCGCGCATAGAGACCCTCGGTTCCGCCCCACAACCAATCGAAGGCAGGCTGTATCGAGATTCGGAGCCCAAGCTTTGCCGCTCGCTTGATGTGGTCATCCGTAGCACACTCGAAATGCTCGATACGGTGTCCCAGCTCTCCGACCCCGCTCTCCGAGCCTTGGGCGACGAGCTCCCAGGTCGTAAGCGCCTGCTCGATTGCGGCGTCGCCGATGGCGTGGACGCCCACCTGGATACCCCGCTTGTGGCTGCGCCGGAAGAAGTCGAGCAGTTCGTCGTCCGAGCGGTATCTGATCCCGTCGGGCGGCGAGCCGGGAGGCGGCGGCTCCTCATACGGCTCTTTCATCCACGCGGTGTGTGAGCCGAAGGAGCCGTCGAGGAAGTAGTCGCCGCCGATGCGGGTGAAGCCGAGCTCGACCACTCGGTCGATATCGCCGGTGGCCGGATAGATGGCCACATCTAGCGCCGCCTCGGCTGTGACCTCCTGCAGCAGCTCGAGCTGGTCCCAGCCGCGCCAGTCCGGGATGAACATCTCGTCGACCGCGACCACTCCCTTGGAGTAGGCGAGCTCGATGGCGGCCCGCAGGGCACTGCGCTGCTGCTCTCTGGGGAGGTTTCTGTCGAAGAAACCGAAAGCGCCCGAAGCCGCGTCCTCGCGCAGGTAACCGGTCGGCACTCCGGAATCGTCGACGTCTACTCCCTCGAGACCCGTGAGGTCCAGGCGCGCCAGAAGGCTCGAAGACACCACGCACGAATGCATGTCTGCCCGGATCACGAGCGCATCGTTGTCCCCCACCGCGCGATCGAGGGCGGCGGCGCTCAGCGGCTCGTCGAGCGGATCCTCGAAGTTACCGCCGAACAGCAGCTCGCCTCCGGCGGCGGCCCTGGAGGCAAGGGCGTCGAGGATGGGCGCGGCCCTCGTCTCCCCTCTGAAGTCGAGGCCCAGGGTGTAGAGGCCCGTGGCCGGCAGGTGGCAGTGGGCGTCGCAGAACGCAGGCACGAGCACGCCCCCGGCGAGGTCGACGGTGCGGTCGGCAGAGGGCATGTCCGACTCGAGGCCGAAGCCCTCCACCCGGCCGTCCGACACCAGCACCCAGCCGGCGTCCACGGCACCTCCCAGAGGACGCACGAGCCCGCCCCGAAACAGCGTGGAGCCGGAACGCGCCATCATCTTCAGCGCTTGCGCGCCACGAAAACGCCGACATCCGGCCCGTGCCCATCAGGCAGGGGACATTCGTCACTTGGCTGGGGTGCATCCCAGTTTTTCACGGCATATCCACTCAAGTTCCAGACTGCGCCGACCAGACAATCGCTGCTGGCGACACCCGTAAGCCTCTTCGAGGAACGCAGAGGAAAGATGACCTGTATCCAGCGCCCGGTGGGGACGTCCCAGTAGCCTTTGGGAGGAACCAAACGGCGCCCGTGGAAGCCCTGCTTCGACTTGTTAGGGCACTTCCTGCCCTTGAGCTCTTTGTAGCTGCCGTTTGCTTTGCCAAAGTAGCACCGGATTCTCTTCTTGGAGCTTCCCTTCTTTATCGCAAACTTGGTGTGAGGCGGCAGGATGACCTCGGTAACGACCTCGTCTCCCGCCCCGGAGTCGCCGGCCCTCCCCACCCAGACCTGGCCCTTGTAAACGTCTCCGACTCGGGGCCAACTGGCGTCCTTTTTTCCCTTGTAGGCAACGTACTCGATCGTGCTGACGTAAGTCGTGTCGGTCACCGGACTCGTCTCGTAGGTGTGCGAAAACCGCCCTCGAATCCACTTCAAACCCTTCGCAGCAGCTACCTCGCGCAGCCTCTCGGCTCGGATCTCCGTACCGGACTTCTTCGGCACCGCCGCCGGACCCGCTTGAGCCGTGGCCCCCAGCGCCAGAAGCGCGCTCGCCGCCACAGCGATCACCCGCGTTTTCATCGAGCCCCTCTCTCTAACGACTCCCTGACTCAACCACTCTAGGAA
>DASRPA010000206.1:0-11685 GCA_035646635.1 Actinomycetota bacterium
CTCGGTGAACAGAGCGACGACGAAGGCCGAGAACGTTCCCATCACCCGCCAATCCCTCTTAGTCTTGGGGTGAAAGAAGCTAAACGCGAACATGATGAAGATGGCCGAGTTGATCACGACGATCGGCCACAGTCCGAAGGCATTCCCGGTCTCCTCGGCTAGTTTCCTCCTTGGTCTTCCTCTTCGTTCATGCAAGAGATAGTCCGGGGCCGTGAAGGACGCGTGAAGATGGTGCACAGTAGGCGTAGGCGCCGAAGCACTTAGGAACGCGTGGGACCGGCCCCGGCAGTGGCTAGGTCGCCTGAGGCTTCCGTGTCTTGTGACGCGACGGGCAGGCTCACCGTGAAGGTCGATCCGCTGCCGGTCTTGCTACTGACCGCGATGGTGCCCGAATGCGCTCGGACAAGGTCGCGCGCAACGCTTAGCCCGATACCCGAACCCTTCGCTCTCGCGTTGCTGCCCCTGAAGAAACGGTCGAAGACGTGCAGGACTTCGTCTTCCCGGATACCTGGACCGTCATCCGCGACCGTGACGATCGCCTCGCCATCGATCTCTCGGATCCCGAGCTCTACCTCGCCTCCCGGAGGTGTGAACTTGAGCGCGTTAGACAGGAGATTGTCGATCACCTGACGGAGGCGCAGCGGGTCCCCGACGACCTCCACGGGTTCGACCTCCACGCGAAGGGATATGTCCTCGGTCGCGAAGAGGTCCTCGAAGTCGGCCCGTGCCTGCATCCCCAACCGGTCGAGCGCGACGCGGTCGAGATTCAGCGAGAAGCCGGCCGCGTCCGCGGCGGCGACCGTCTCGAGGTCACCGACCAGCCGGGTCAGCCGCAAGACCTCCTCGTGGAGAGAGGCGAGTTGATCGGGGCTAGCCGGAACCACTTCGTCCTGCATCCCCTCCACGCTCGAACGAAGGATCGTCAGCGGCGTCCGAAGCTCATGTGCGACGTCCGCGGCGAAGCGGCGCCTCAGCTGGTCCTCTCGATCCAGCGATGCGGCCATCAAGTTGAAGGCGCGGCCCATCGCCTCGAACTCGGACGGCCCCTCCTCAGGAACCCGCTTGGTCCGGTCTCCGGCGGCGAGAAGCCTGGACGCTTCGGTCAGAGCCCGGGCGGGGCGGGTGGCGCGGCGAGCCACGAGGATCCCTCCCAGAATGGCGAGCAGGGCGACGCCGATGCCGGAACCGAACAACACCCGGTTAACCGAATCACGGAACTCGACATCGTGCGGCAGTAGTCCTGCCTGCGGGAGTCTTAGGTCCGCTGTTCCTAAACGCTTCCCCTCGATGGACAGGAGCAGCTGTGATTCGGCGCCCAGTGGGCCCGAATCCATCATCTCGCGGTGAACACCGGTCATGTGCGCGGCCTCATCGGCCGTAGATGCATCCCAAACGACGCTACCGGAGCGGTCCCGCACCCGCAGTTGCGCGCCGTCCATCAACAGGGTCGGCGCGAGCGAGGCGAGGTCGTCAACATCCCAGCCCTCGTTCCTTCGGTAGGAGTCCTCGAGGGCGGAAACGACGTCGCGCTCGCGCGTCTTCGATTGAGATTCCACGTAAAACTGGAAGCGGTTCTCGAAGGCGACATTGACAATCAGCGCCGCTGTGGCCGCGGTGGCTACGCCTACGGCTGCGAACGCCAGGGCGAGTCGAGAGGTGAACGACCTAGCCATCTGGTTTACCCACGAACTTGTAGCCGATCCCAGTCACCGTCTCTATGTAGCGGGGGTGCCGCGGATCCTCGGACAGCTTGTGCCGCAGGTTCTTCACGTGTGCATCAATCGTCCGCTCGTAACCCTCGTAGTCGTACCCTTGCACCCTGGTGACGAGCTCATATCGCGAGAAGACCCTCGTGGGACGTGACGCGAGAGCCACGAGCAGATCGAACTCGCTGCGGGTCAGCTCCAGCCGCTGCCTTCGGAAGTGGACCTCGCGTGCGTCCTTGTCGATCGATAGTTCCCCCGCCTCGAAGGACAGCAGCTGGTCGGGCGAAGTTCCGTTTGTCCTACGAAGAACCGCTGCCACCCGTGCGACCAGCTCTCGTGGGCTGAAAGGCTTGACTAGGTAGTCATCAGCTCCCAACCGCAAGCCCGAGACGCGGTCGTCTTCAGAGGCCTTCGCGGTCAGCAGGATGATCGGAACCTCGGAAGTCTCCCGCAGTGACCGAGCCACCTCCTCACCGGGGAGGTCGGGCAGCATGAGATCCAGCACCACGAGGTCCAGGGTCACTCGAGCCGCGGTCTCAAGCGCGCCCTGCCCGGAGTCGGTCATCAGGACCGCGTAGCCATCCCGCTCAAGGTAAGTGCGCACCAGATCGCGGATCTTGCGCTCGTCGTCGACCACGAGCACGGTCGCCTTGCCCATCACAACCCACTCGTGCATGCAGAGGTGTTGCGCATCAGCTGCTCCTGACCAAACGCCTCACAGCGGCGAGCATCTCGACCGTCTTCGGCGCCCCGTCACCCGATTCCAGTGCTTCCATGATGCAGCCGTTGACGTGGTCGTCGAGGATCAGCAAGGCCACCGCCTCGAGGCCCGCGCGCGCGGCCGATATCTGGTCGAGGACGTCTATGCAGTAGCGGTCGCCCTCATACATCCTGCGGATGCCCGAAACCTGGCCCTCGATCTTGGCGAGCCTGCTGGTGACCTCCGCCCTGTGCTTGTCGTCCCAATCCATGGGATCACGCCCTCCACGCCGGCCAAATGCCCTACCCGGGCACCGTTCTAGCGTCTCCCAACCCAGGGCCGGGGATCAGGGCCGAAGGACCCCTCGTCATGGTGCCGTTCGGAGGTCCTGGATGCGAACGCCGCCTTGCTGCGCTCCCATCCTCACTACACAGCCGCTTCACACGACCTTCACACCCCGGCGCGATACCTGAGCCAACGATGAGAGGAGGAGGTGATTCAGATGAAAGCGACCAGGACCTGGATCGTCGTGGTGATCGCAGTGGTGGCTGTGCTGGCTCTGTTCACGGGAGTTGTCCTCGCAGGCCAGCAACCCTCAACCCGCATGGGCGACAACGCGACGGAACTCTGCGAGCAGATGCATGAGTCGATGCACGAGGGCGATACGGACATGAACACCATGCGCGACGGTGGCATGGGTGGCATGAATGGCATGCACCAAGGCGGAGTGGGCGGCATGGGTGGCATGGGTGGCATGGGTGGCATGCACACCGAGAGCACCACGCCGTAGTCGATCGGATGGTCGGGGACCCTTCGGGGTCCCCGAGTTCCCCAAGAAAGGAGAAGAACATGTGGAGCACCTCGCACGGGGGGTGGATGATCGGCGAATCGATTTTCTGGCTTCTGCTGATCGTGGGCGCGATCTGGCTCGTGATCAGTCTCACCAGGGACACGTCCGTGCGCGCCGCCGGCGCGCCTTCGCCCCTGGACATCCTCCAACAGCGTTACGCCCGAGGGGAGATCGCCTCGGATGAGTTCCAGGAAAGGCGCGCCGAATTGAGCGACGTGCGCGACCGAGGGGGTGGAAAACGATGATCACGATCCTAAAGGCGGTGGCCGCGACCACACTGTTGTTGCTGACCCTGACTTTCTGGCTGTATGCGGCGCTGCCGGACACTGGGACCCGCAACGTCCCAGTCACGGGGATCTCGCACTCGCAGCTGGAAGCCGACCGGATCATGACCCAGCGCATGGGTATCCAGGCGCAGATGCCGATGGGCTCCAGCGGGATGCTTCTCCGCAGCTCAGACCCGGCGTACGTGCGGGCCCTCGAGCAGCACAGCGCCGAGATCGACCGCATGTTGGGACGCGCCCCGAACTCGCCGTAAAGCGGGTGCCGTCCGGCACATGGGCTTAAGGACAAGGAGGTCCAGAAGATGAAGAAGGAACTACTCATCGGCATCGCCATCGGAGCCGGCGCGGTGGCTCTGTTCGCAGGAGCATCGGCGAGCTCACTGCTCTTCGCCGCGCTGATCCTCGCGTGCCCCCTGATGATGCTGTTCATGCACGGCGGGCACGGGGGCGAAGGCGGGCACGCGGAGCACGGTGACCAGCGCACCGACGCCTCATCCGAGGACACGGTCGAAACCGGGAGATAACGCCATGGGCGCCCGAGTCCCGCTGGCACGTCGCAACCTCCTGGCCGAACGGCGACGCTTCACCATGAGCCTCTTGGGAGTGGGGGCCGCGATCGCGTTGATCCTGCTCCTTCAGGGGCTGTGGTCGGGCACCCGGCTGCAGATCTCGGCCTACCAGGACAACGTCGGCGCAGAGCTGTACGTGGGCCAGCGTGGGACCAAGAACTTCGGCACCGACAACTCGCGGGTGCCCGAAGCGTTGGGGACGCGCATCCAGGACATCCAAGGCGTCAAACGAACGGCTCCCGTCATAGCCCGCTATGTCGTCCTCGACATGCACGGGCGAAAGCAAGCAACGACGCTCGTCGGCTACCAGCCTGGGGCCATGGGCGGCCCGTGGAGCTTGAGCGAGGGCCGGGCGATCCGGTCCGGCGACGAGATCGCCATCGACGAGGTCATGGCGGCCCAGCACGATCTCGGCATCGGCGACCGCATCAAGGTCATGGGCGGCGAGCTAAAGGTCGTGGGCTTGGTTTCCGGTGCCCGCACCTGGATGACGGGGATGGCGTTCGTTTCGATCGACGCGCTCCAAGCGCTGCAGCGCACACCAGGCGTGGCGTCTTTCATCCTCGTGGACACCGATGACCCGGTGGGTGTGACGAGCGCGGTCGAACGCGGTTTCGACTTCACCGTGTTGTCGGCATCCGAGCTCGGCGATAACGAGCGCCGTCTCTTCTCAGACATCATCGAAGGTCCGCTCGATCTCATGATCGCGATCGCGTTCGCGGCCGGCACCATGATCGTTGCCCTCACGGTCTATTCGTCGCTCGCGGAGCGGATGCGCGAATACGGCATCGTCAAAGCGGTAGGGGCCCGTTTCCGCGATCTGTTTCGCACCGTGGTCGGCCAGACGATGCTCATCGCGCTGTTCGGCACCGCCACGGGATTCGTCATCTACCTCATCGGGGCCCGGGTCATAGCAGAGAGCAAGCCACAGTTCTGGACCGCATCACTCCTCTCACCGCCGTCGTGGTCGTGGCGTCGTCGTTGCTGATGGCATTGCTCGCCGCAATCGTGCCGACGAGAAGGCTCGGCCGGCTCGATCCCGCAAGCGTATACAGGGATGAGGACGATGACCCGGGTGGCGATCGCGCGCAAGAGCCTCTTCTCGGACCGGCGACGAGCCGCTCTCGGTGTCGGCGGGGTCGTCCTAGCGCTATTGATTGTCCTCGCCCTCGACGGCATCTTCGCCGGCGCCATGCGCCAGGTGACCCGCTACATCGACACCGCAGAGGCCGACGTCTTCGTCTCTCAGCAAGGCGTGCGCAACATGCACATGTCATCGTCCTCGATGCCGCTCACAGCCGCCGACGCGGTCGCAGCGCTCGCCGCGGAGGTCTTCGGAGCCGACTACTTCGGTGTCACCGTGTGGTCGACTACGACGAAGCCGGCGGCGCGTGGCGTCGGCCTGGAGCGGCTCCGCACGATCGTGCGGGCCACGGCGCTCCCCGTCGTCGGCATCGGGGGGACGCCTCGAACGCCGGCGATGTGATCCGGACCGGGGCCGCGGGCGTCGCGGTGATATCGGCGGTGGGGGCGGCGGATGATCCGGAAGCGGCGACGCAGGAGATCGCCGCCGCCGTGGAGCGAGTGAGGAGGACGATGTGAGCGATCCGGAAGTCGGCAAGGTCACCTCGGATGTGTTCGAGCGCGTGATCCTCGAGCACCTGGGCGCACGCGACCCCGACACGGTCGTGCCGCCCCAGCACGGCGTCGACGTCGGGGTCGTCCGGATAGCACCGGAGACGGTGATGGCGCTGACGTCCGACCCGGTCTTCATCGTGCCGGCCTACGGCTGGGAGCGGGCGGCCTGGTTCGCGGTCCACATCCTGGCCTCGGACGCGGCCACGTCGGGGCTTCCGCTGCGCTGGATGTCGGTGGATCTCAACCTCCCCCCGGACATCTCCGACGGGGATCTCGCCACGCTGTGGCGCGCGTTCGCCGGCACCTGCGGCGACCTGGGGATCGCGATCGTGGCCGGACACACGGCTCGCTACGACGGGTGCAACTGGCCGATGGTCGGTGGAGCGACGTGCATCGCGCTCGGACCCGAGGACTCGTTCGTCACCCCTGCCATGGCGCGCGCCGGTGACGCGGTCGTCGTAACCAAAGGGGCCGCCATCGAGGCCACGGCGCTGTTCGCCGCGACGTTTCCCGACCGCCTGGCCGGCGGCTTGGGGGGCGAGGTTGTGGCGATGGCGGATGCCCTGTTCGAAGCGATGACAGTCGTGCCGGAAGCCCGCATCGCGGCGGAGTTCGGACTACGGGACGCGGGCGTGACCGCGATGCACGACGCGACCGAGGGCGGGGTCATCGGAGGGCTGACGGAACTGGCTGCGGCATCCGGGATGGGGCTGCGGATCAGGCTGGAGGACATCCCGGTGCGCCCGGAGGTGGCTGCTGTCTGCGAGCACGTCGGCATCGACCCCTACACCTCGATCTCCGAGGGCACACTGCTGGCGACCGTGCGCCCGGAACGGGCCGATGGCTTTCTCGCGGCGCTGCAGGACGCGGAGATCGAGGCCGCGCTCGTGGGCGAGGTCGTCGAGCACGAGCGCGGTTCGCTCTTGATCACCCCCGAAGGCGACCGTCCGTTGCAACATCCCGGGATGGACCCCTTTTGGGCGGCGTTCGGCCTCTGGGCGGCAGAAGCTTAAGCGGCGTCGGCTACGCCGGACGGTAGCGGCGCAGTTCCTCGCGCGCTATCACCATCTTGTGCACCTCGTCGGCGCCGTCGGCAAGGTGCAGCGTGCGGGCGTGCGCGTACATCGCAGCGAGTGGGAAGTCGTCCGACACGCCCGCGCCGCCGTGCACCTGGATCGCGCGATCGAGCGTCCACGTGGCCGCGCGCACGGCCGCCACCTTGATCGCGGAGATGTCGACGCGTGACATCTCCGCTCCCTTGCCCTGGGTGTCCATCTGCCAGGCCGCGCGCAGCACCAGGAGGCGCGCCTGCTCGATGCGGATGCGTGCTTCGGCGATCCAGTCGCGGATCACACCCTGCTTCGCGAGAGGTACCCCGAAGGCAACGCGTTCGTGTGCGCGCTTGCACATCAATTCCAGCGCTCGTTCGGCCATGCCGAGCGCCCGCATGCAGTGGTGGATGCGTCCGGGCCCGAGGCGCGCCTGCCCGATCAGGAAACCGCCGCCCTCCCGTCCCAGCAGGTTGCCGAGAAACCCGCATAACGTCGGCGAGATCGGGACGCCTCACGCGGGCCTTCCGGGCATCACCACGCGCGAGCTGCGCGTGTGGCCCCAGAAGAAGCTGCTGCTGGTGATGACCTTCCGGTGCAGCTCGGTGATTCACGACTGCGCTCCGGGCAACGACACGACGTTCCCGTTCGACATCAAGTTCTTCGATCTGACCGACCCGGTCCACCCGCGCTTCATCGGCTCCTACGTCTCCACCGACAGAGCGGGCGTCCATGTGAAGCCGCACGAGATGTACCTATGGGTCGATCCGAAGGATTCCGACCGGGCGTTGCTGTGGCTGTCGACGCCGACGGCCTCGGCAGATCCGAACACGCCGAACATGATGATCGCCGACATCAGCGACGTGCCGGGGAGCTTCCACGAGACGGGTCCGGCGCCGGTTGGGACCGCGGCCCCCGTCACCGAGGTCGCGGAGGGCAACTGGAACCAGTTCTTTCCTGGATCGAGCGTCCCGGCCAACTACGACTTCGACCTCGCGCTCCACTCGATGGCGCCGACTGCGGACGGCAAAAAAACCTACCTCGCCTACCTGCGCGGCGGCTTCGGGATCCTCGACACGAGCGCCGTCGTCAACCACCGCGACGACCACCACTTCGTCTCGCTCAACGACAAGCTGCTGACCCCGGTTCGGAACTTCGTGCGTTGGGGCGCCGGCAACCAGTGCGCGGGACACACCGCGGTGGGATGCTCCGAGAGCCACTCTGCCGTCCCGGTTCCCGGGCGGCCCTTCGAGCTGAGCATCGACGAGGTCTACGGGACCTTCACGGCCCCCTCCTTCGGGTGGCCCTGGGGCTGGGCGCGCCTCATCAACGTCGCCCACCCCAACCGGCCTCATCTGGTCGGCGAGTACAAGATCTTTCGGAACACCCAGGCCTTCCAGGGGAGCCCCGGCGACGACTCCGCGACCGAGCAGTTCACGAGTTACTCCTCGCACAACCCGACAGTTCTGCGGCGGCTCGCGCTCATCGCATGGCACTCGGGGGGCCTCCAGGCCGTTGACATCTCGGACCCGGGGGAGCCGACGCAGGGGGGCTGGTTCTCGCCGACACCGCTCGCCTCGGTGGCCACCGAGGACCCGGCGCTCAACGGCGGTCCCAACAATGTGACCATGTGGAGCTACCCGATCGTCAAAGACAGGCTCGTCTACGTCGTGGACATCCGCAACGGGCTTTACATCCTGCGCTACACGGGGCCCGACGCGAAGGAAGTTGCGGGGATCAACTTCCTCGAGGGCAATTCCAACCTCGGGGACGCCGCCAGGCTCGCCGGGATCAGACGCTAGAGGGTAGGGAGGGGGGCGCTCCGGCTTAGCGCTGGCAGGATCTCGCCCCCCTCGAGATCGAGGCCATCGCAACATCCCTCCGCTCTCACAAAGAGAACAACTCGAGGTCGTCGCGGTACGCCTCATACGCCTTGCTGTACTCCATGACCCGGGCGACCTCGGCGACGAGATCCTCCTCGTAGCCGGCGCGCCGGAGCAGGTGGAAGCCCATTTCCATGCCAGCGGTGATCCCGCCGGCAGTGACGATGCGCCCGGCGTCGACGACGCGGGCCCGGCTCACCTTGCACGCCGGGGCGATCTTGGCCAGGCGGTCGATCGGCACCATGCCCGGAGGGTTGGCCTCGACCCTGTCGGGCTCCTTGCGGTTGGTCGCAGGAATCCCGTCGAGAAGACCCATCAGGCCGTAGATCCACGAGCCCGTGCAAACGCTGGTGAGAAGCGTCGTCTCCGGAAGCGACGAGATGAACTCGTGCAGCCTGCGGTTGTGCAGCTCCTGGCGCGTGCCGAAGCCGCCAGGGATCAGGAACGCGTCCATCGCGGGCCTGTCGTTGAAGCTGTAGTTCGGCAGCACCGTGAAGCCCGCCTGCACCTGGACGGGCCGCATCGAGTCCGAGATCAGGAACGCCTCGAGCTCGGGATCGAAACGGCGCGCCACGGAGAACACGCCGTGGGGCGCGGCGAAGTCGATGATCTCGGCATCCTTGAACACGTAGATCCCGAGACGGAATCCTTCGATGCGAGCCATCGCATGCACCCCTCGCTAGGAGCCGCCCCGTCGAAGCTCGGCTGGCGACGACCTTTGTCCCTCATCGCCGAAGCTGTCCCTCATCGCCGAAGCTCGCTCAGATTATCAGGTCGCACGGAAATCCACTCACATCGAAGCCTTCCCTGACACCCTCCTCGACATGGGTTATGAACCCAGAGAGGACCATCGACAACGTGCTTATCCAAGCCCGCACCCGGGGATTGACAACGGGCAGCCTGGAGAGTCTGCGTGCGCTGGTGGCTCGCGCCTTCGCGCCCGTTCGGTACGGTCCCCGAAGTTCCTCCAGCGACCACCGGGACTTGCCATGAATGGCCCCTGGCACACCAGCAAAAGGGCCGTTCTCGGCCGCCCGCGCCAAGATTAGATCGAAAAATAGGAAAGACTGACGACATGCAGAGACGATTCCCCAAGGTTCGCGACCTCGCTCCGCTGATGAAGTTCAAGACACCGGAGCTAAACGCGAAGAAACGCCGCCTGGACGCGGCGCTGACCATCTACGACCTGCGCGACATTGCCAAGCGGCGCACTCCCAAGGCCGCGTTCGACTACACCGAGGGCGCCGCTGAGGCCGAGATCTCGCTGGCCCGGGCGCGGCAGGCATTCGAGGACATCGAGTTTCACCCGTCGATCCTGCGGGATGTGTCGACCGTGTCCACGGGCTGGGAGGTTCTCGGCGCACCCGTGGACCTGCCGTTCGGCATTGCTCCGACGGGCTTCACACGGATGATGCAGACCGAGGGTGAGATCGCCGGCGCCCGCGCGGCCGCCCGCGCCGGCATCCCGTTCTCCCTGTCCACCCTGGGGACGTGCTCGATCGAAGACGTCAAGGCCGCGAACCCTCACGGGCGCAACTGGTTCCAGCTCTACATGTGGAAGGACCGCGACCGCTCGATGGCGCTCGTCGACCGCGCCGCGAAGGCCGGCTTCGACACACTCCTCGTGACGGTGGACGTACCGGTCGCCGGCGCGCGCCTGCGCGACAAGCGCAACGGCATGTCCATCCCCCCCGCGCTCACACCGAAGACGGTCATCAACGCCATCCCGCGCCCGGGGTGGTGGATCAATTTCCTCACCACCGAACCCCTCGCGTTCGCCAGCCTCGACCGCTGGAGCGGCACCGTGGCCGAACTCATCGACACCATGTTCGACCCCAGCGTCGACTTCGAGGATCTGGCGTGGATCAAGGACCAGTGGCCGGGCAAGGTCGTCGTCAAGGGTGTGCAGAACCTCTCCGACGCACGCAAGCTGGCCGACCTCGGTGTGGACGGCATCGCGCTGTCCAATCACGGCGGCCGTCAGCTCGATCGCGCACCCATCTCCTTCCACCTTCTCCCGCAGGTGGTGCGTGAGGTCGGGAAGGACACAGAGGTTCACCTCGACACCGGCATCATGTCCGGGGCGGATGTCGTGGCATCCGTCGCACTCGGCGCCCGCTTCACCCTGATCGGCCGCGCCTACCTCTACGGCCTGATGGCCGGCGGGGAGGCCGGCGTCGACCGCGCGATCCAGATCCTGTCCGAGCAGGTTGCTCGCACCATGCGTCTGCTCGGCGTGAACTCCCTCGAGGAGCTCGAGCCCGGACACGTCACCCAGCTGGCACGGCTCAGCCCCATCGTCGCTGCGGCACCCCAACACGCGCCAGGGCGTGTCGACTAACCCTGACTCGAACAAGAAGTGTCGACTCGGACATGATCGATCAGTCTCCTTTGTGAGGTGATTTGGAAAGCCTAACTCCCCGAATGGACGCATCGAGCACTTCGACCGTGTGGGCCATGGCCATCGACCCGCCCATGCGCTCGATGGACGAGGCGACCTGCATGAGACAACCGGGGTTCGCGGTGACCAGCACCTCGGCCCCCGTCGCGAGTACGTCCGCGGCCTTGCGGTCGCCGAGCTCGCGAGCCGGTTCTGGGTTCAACACGTTGTAGATGCCGGCGGAGCCACAGCAGATCTCCGGATCGGCGATCTCGCGGACGTCGAGCCCGGGGATGCCCGCCAGCAGCTGCCGGGGCTGGCTACGCACGCCTTGCGCATGGGCGAGGTGGCAGGCGTCGTGGTACGCCACGACGATCGGCAGCGGGTGCCTGGGAGCTACGGGGCCTAGCTCGACGAGGATCTCGGAGATGTCGCGCACCCTGTCGGCGAACGCCTTGGCCCGGTCGGCGTACGCCGGTTCGCCGGCACATCCTCATCGGCGAGAAGGTGTGGGCGAGGGTCTCCGGCGATGAGCTCGTGATAGTCGACGCCTCACCCTCAGGCGCCCGGGAGGTCGCCCGCCACAAGCTCACCACACCGGGCAACCCCCAGATCGTCGACGCCCA
>DASRPA010000207.1:0-7573 GCA_035646635.1 Actinomycetota bacterium
CAAACGTAGAAGTGCCCAGTCGTCTTGTGACGCTCAAATAGAACCGGTAGCGACTGCCCAGTGAGGGGATGGAACGGGTGGGTGATCGTGAGGTAACCCAAAGGCTTGCTGCGCGCGCTTGCGGTATGACGCGACCGTGGGCACGCCGAGCATCCTCGACCCCTTCCCGTCCCTCTTCGGTATTGCCACAGCCCGAACCGGCTGGGGGAAATAACTCCCCGACGACATGCGATTCCAGAGCTTGTAGAGGTTGGCTTTGAGGTCAGCCTCGAAGTCCGCAATCGACTGGTCGTCGATCCCGAGCGCCCCCCGGTTGGCCTTGACGCTCTTGTAGGCGCGCCAGACCACCTCCTTGGAGATGACAAACGGCTTTCTGTTAGGCCTCGGTTCGCTCACCGGCTCCTCCCGGCCTCCGGTTGGCCGCTTGGCGAACCCGGACAGCCCGTCCCCTTGGCTCCACCCGCATTACCGGGCTTCGTCGCTACTACGAGACGGTCCGTCCCTGTGCCCCGCATCGGTACTCTGCCCCTCGCGGTCTCCTCCGCTTGGGGGCTCTCCCTCCCGTCGCCTCCCAAGGGCATCGGCCCAGTTATCGGCGACTGTGTCGGGGCGACAGGTTCTCACGTTCCGCATGGGAGCCTGAGCCGAGCTCGCGCCACCTTTATGCCGGACACCGCCTGGGCGGTAAGCAGGTCTCCCCCAGGCTCCTCCCGGGACACAGCTTCAACCCCGGTTTCGATGTCGTCCTAGCTTTGGACACGTCCTCAGTGGTTCGCTCACGCTCGCCTTCTCGACTCCTACCTGACGCGCTCTCGGCGCGCCTTTTCCCACGACGCTCAGCACCCCGGCTCTTGACCGACGCACCTCGTGGCGGTTTGCAGCCTCCCCCTGCAGGGCGGCTGCGGAGGGCCTGCCTCCATCTCCCATGCAGCATTGCTTGGTCGGCTCCGCGACCTTCTACATCGCTACCTCCCTCACATTCGTGACACACAAGCCGCCGCGGCTTTCAGGATCTCGTTGGCGCGGCGCAGCTCCTTGTTCTCCTTCTCGAGGCCGCTCAGCCGGTCACGCTCATCGGTGGAAAGGCCGGGACGCCGGCCCTCGTCGCGCTCAGCCTGGCGGACCCATTGGCGCAGGGTCTCTCGGTTGAGATCTGACTTCTCGGCGATCGAGCAGATCGCCTTCCACTGCGAGGGGTACTCATGTTCGTGTTCGAAGACGAGCCTTACGGCACGTTCCCGGATCTCAGGCGGGTATCTGTGTCTGTTTGGCATGGCCCCATCCTCCCAACATCAGGAGCCTCCACCAAACCCGGGGCGGTTCAGGGCCCCTCGTGGCCGAAGGATTGACAAGGGATTGACAAAACACCCCATGGGGCAGTCGCATCGGCCTTGAGCTGATCTACCTCTCCGCCCGTAACCGCAGGTAGCGGAGGCGCGGGCGGGGACGAACCAGGCACCGAGCCGCAGACCGTCGCTCGTTTCCAGGGTCACGCCGCGCGCCCCGTCGATAACCTCGTCGGCCCGCGGCACAGGGCCCCGCGAGGGGTAGTAGATCAGGCTGCGTTGGAAGGCCCACGTCACGGCGAGCACTACTCCTACGAGGGCGAACAGCAGAATCGCCACCTGCCTCATGGCTCAAGTGTGGACCAAAATTCGTTGGGGCTGGAGCCGTACCGAGACTTTGCGGTCCGCGAGTTTGATGTTCTCGCGGGCAAGCACGGCGACCATGGTGGAGGCGAGCGGGGAAGCGGCTCGAGCCCTTGCCGTCGGTGAGGTAGACGCCGCATGTCTCCTGGACGGGAAGCGAAGGCTATTCGAATCCGAGGGGATGTTCGCCCCGCGCGGGGTCACCGTCTTAGCACGGACTCACCCTTTCGACCACTGCAACCTTCACCGTGACTTCAGCCTCACCCCAGAAGCTCGTTGACAGGTTCAAACAGCTCCTGCTCGGCATGTCTTACGAGGATCCCGAGGCGAGGCCTTTGCTCGATCTGGAAGGACTTCGCCGGTGGGTACCTGGGCGCACCGAAGGTTACTGGCAGCTCGAGGCTGCCGTGGAGGCCACGGGCTTCTATGACCAATCCGGGGAAGTCACAGTTCCCCGCTACAGCAACTAGGGCGCTGACGGTGCGCATCTGGAACCAGAATTGTCAACGCCGGCCGTGTCGGTTGAGGGTGCAGAAAGCGAGAGTGCTCACTTCTCCGGACGATGCATGGCCGCCGTCTCTCTAAGGGCTTCCCAAAAGCCGTTGACCATCTCCTGGTAATCACCGACCACGCGCACCGCCTGGTGGTACTCCGGGCCGAGCTTGGCGAGTCGACCCTTCAGGGCGACGGTCGCGAAGTGGACGCCACGGTAGTAGGCGAGCAAGTAGTCGAGTTGGGCCGGTGGATCGCCCCTCATCCCGCTCCTCCCTTCGCCGCGTTCATCGCGTCGTACACCTGCTGATAACCAGGCCGATCGGCGAAGTCCTCCCCCACGTATGCGTAGCGGACGGTAGCGGCCCGATCGATGACGAAGATCGCGGGCCGGGAGATCTCGCCTTTCTCGTCCCAGATGCCGTAGCGCCTTATGACCTCGCCCTCGACGTCGGCCAGCAGCGAGAATGGAAGGATCAGCTTCTCGACCATCGCGCGGTTCTGATCCTCGCTGTCCACTGAGACTCCGTATACGTGCGCGCCCGCTGTCGTGAACGGCTCGAAGTTCCTGGCATAGCTGACCAGCTGCCCGTTGCAATACGGTCACCAGTCGCCGCGGTAGAAGATGATTACGGTTGGCCCAATCGTCTTCGGTAGCGTCACCTCGCGGCTGTTCTCGTCACGAAGATGGAATGCGGGTGCGATATCAGCGACGCCGATCGTCATCGATCATCTCCGTTCACCGTCACCGCGACTGAACTGGCCGCCCACAAGATGGGATGAGTGGCGTCGCGCGGCACGCTCCGATGGATCCGAGAATCACATGGCTTTCTTTGGCGTTGATGACGTAGGTGCTGAGCAATGGCACCGCCGTTTGAACCATGCTTTCAGCGAAGCAACCGCGCTTCGCCAGTCGAATTATCGTGAGGATGTCCTCGTCCGATTCGGGCGACTCAATCAGAAAGTCGGTGCGACATTCGGTTGTCCCGGCGTTGACCGCGCCCTGCAGTACCGATCCTTCCAGGAACCAATCGAACTCGACGGTGCACCCCGCCCGGTCGATCGTCTTTTGAGCATGGACGCGTACCGCGTCACCTGGGTGAGCAGTCAAAAGCCAACGCCAGCGGCGATGTAGGACAAGGGCTGAGGGAACCGGTCCTCTCCCCCAAGGGGTGGTGGCTCGTCGCAGTAAAACTCAAACGGCTCCTTACCGGGCACGTCGGAGGGCGCTTGAGCCACTTTGAGTCGATCCTTCACGATGCGGATGTGCGCGGACTTCGCGAAGCGACGCCCCCCCTCAGGGGAACGATCGGGAGACGGAGCCGGTGTTGATGGGCCGACGACCGGTTGCCTGGATGACGACGACATCGTCCTTCCCTCGCCAGGTAGAGATATATGGACGGTCCATTGCTCCGCGCATTGTACGACTACTGGCCGTGAAAGCGCCCAACTGCGGTCATTTTGGAGCTTATGCGGAGCATGTTGGACATGTTACGGCGAGCGCTGATCGACGCGGGCCGCAAGCCCGATGATGCCTCTGTCCGCGGGCACACCGTTCGAGCACATCAGCGTGGCCCGGTCGCTCGCTCGACGTCGCCCGCACACTCAACGCGATCCGCGGCCACCGTGCCTGAGGAACTCTCGCTCGGCGTCCGTCGGGGCCATGGCGGCCGCACGCTCGTAGGCAGCCGCGGCCTCGCTGTGCCGGCCCAGCCGTCGAAGCAGATCGGCTCGCGTCGCGTGGAACGCGTAGTAATTGTTCAGGTTCAACTCATCCACCAAAGCCAAGGCAGTAGCAGGGCCCCGCACCTCGCCGATGGCGATGGCGCGGTTGAGGGCCACGACCGGCGTGGGAACGACCTCGAGCAGCTGGTCGAACAGGGCGACGATCTGCGACCGTCGGTTTCCTCGACTGTCGGGGCGTCTGCGTGGACGGCATTGATGGCCGCCTGGATCTGATAAGGACCTGGTTGGTTGCGGCGGAGGCACCGGCGGACGATCTCCTGGCCCTCCTCGATCAAGGCCCGATCCCACTCTGTCCGGTCCTGCTCGCCCAGCAGCACGAGGGAGCCGTCGGGGCGCGTGCGCGACGAGCGACGGGATTCCGTGAGGAGCAACAGCGCGAACATGCCTGCCACCTCTGGTTCGTCGGGCATGAGCGAGGAAAGGATCCGTGCCAGTCGGATCGCCTCCGAGCAAAGACCCGGTTCGGTTGAATCGCTCAGTCCGGCGTTGTAGATGAGGTAGACGACGGCCAGCACGGGACGGAGCCGGTGGGGCAGTTCGCGATCTTCCGGAACGCGGTAAGGGATACGTGCGGCCTTGATCTTGCGTTTCGCCCGGGCAAGGCGTTGAACCATCGTCGCCTCGGCAACGAGAAAGGCGCGAGCCACCTCGTCGGTCGTCAGTCCACCGAGCAGGCGCAACGTGAGTGCCACCTGCGCTTCCGTGGAAAGCGCCGGGTTGCAGCAAGTGAAGATGAGGCGAAGCCGGTCGTCCTCCACTGGTCCCACCTCCTCGGGCATGCCGGCATCTTCGTTGCGGGACGAGAGCACCCCCACCTCGCCTAGCAGTTCCCGTCCACGCGACTCGCGGCGCAGGCGATCGATCGCACGGTTGCGGGCGGTCGTCGAGATCCACCCGCCCGGATTGGGCGGCAGGCCGGCGCGCGGCCACTCGCGCAAGGCGACGGCGAAAGCGTCCTGCACCGCGTCCTCGGCGATGTCAATGTCACCGAACACGCGGATCAGGGTGGCGACGGATCGGCCGTACTCCTCGCGGAAGATCCGGCCGACCTCGGCCTCGTCGAGCTTCGGCGCGGCGTCGAGGTCGGGCACGCGGTCAGGCCTGGGATGCGTGCCGGAACGGACGGACCTCGATCGGGTGAGCGACGGCCGCGGCGGTCTTCGACGCCCAACCGAGCGCAGCGTCGAGGTCCTCCGCCTCGATGATGTAGAAGCCGCCGAGGTGCTCCTTCGACTCCGCGAAGGGCCCGTCTGTGGTCAGCACATCACCGCCGGATACGCGCACGACGGTGGCGGTGTCGGGGCCATGAAGGGCGCCGCCAAAGACGTAAGTGCCAGTCGACCTCATCTCTTCTTCAAGAACATGGATCCGCGTCATGAACTGCTGCATCTCTTCATCGGTCATCGGGTCGCGGGCCTCACCCTCGACACTGTGGTGGGATAAGAGGTACTGCGCCATGGTGGATTCCTCCTGTGGCTGGGGGGGGATTGATCCCGCCGTTCGCCAATGCTACGAACGGCCGGGGCTCAGACTGACATCGGTGAGCAAGAAAAGTGCGAGACATGTCCGCGGGATGCACGAATGTTTCTTAGGGCCCGAGT
This sequence comes from Actinomycetota bacterium, assembly GCA_035646635.1. Taxonomy (GTDB): domain Bacteria; phylum Actinomycetota; class CADDZG01; order CADDZG01; family WHSQ01; genus JACDAL01. Next base: position 5,489 of record DASRPA010000207.1, read on the forward strand.
TAGGACCTGCGAACGCGAACGCCACGGGCTAAAGGGGCGGCAAAAAGGACTGAGGGGCATGGGAACGCGGAACAAATGTGGAACATTGCGCATGCGCCGGGACCGTCGATGCCCTCTGACCTGGGCAAACGCCCTCACAAAGAGCCCTGACCGAAGGATTATGAGTTCACCGCTCTATCAACCGAGTTGCCCTCCACGGCTTCTTGCGCGGGAGAAACTCGGGGAGAAATCGGAGAGAAAAGGGAGAGATTTCGGAGAGATACGGCTGCCCGAGAGGATTTTGAGGCCCGGGAGGCGCCGACTCCCGTTGTGGCGAGGTCGCAGCTGGTGGAGAGGAGATACTCCTGCAGCTTCCATGAACCTTGTTGCTCAGACTGGCTATCTCTTCGTCCAGGCCGTCCTGGGCACGCTGAAGGATCCCTCGATCACTAGCTGCCGCGAAATCCCAGGTGAGGCCGGTGCCCATGTGTGCGTATCCAGCCGGGGGCTCGAACCTGCGCACGCCGCGGGCTGGGTTCAGACGAGTTGTTTTCCCCAGGATCTCGCCGTTACCCACAGGATCGGACCTGCGACAGCCAGGTTCGTACGCCTGCACCTTCGCCTCCGCCAAAACCGCTTCGGCGGACCCGCCAGGCCCGAAGCCGCTCTCGCCCCCTCCTGGTCCGCCCGGCAACACGGCCCGATCCGAGAAGTGTTGACAAGGGCGCGCTCGGGCGCCGCGAACCGGGAGATCCGGGAGGCGCAATGTCGCTCAGCCGGGCGCTCTGCCGGCTCCCCCTCTTCCTGGTTGGAAGAGGCCCGGCGCCGGCTCGGGTCAAGTCAGTCGAGCACAGGGCGTGAAAGGAAGCGGGGCGGCGGCACGGATTCGTGAATGTGCGTCTGGAGAGCGTCCCGTATTCGGGTCGCGGAAGTGTCCGACCTCCGTGCGGTCGGCCCTGAGTGTCGCAAGACCAGTGCCGTAGGATCATGAAATCGTGGTGGAATCGGATGCTCTGACGCTCGGGATGAAGCGCCACCTTCCCGCCGGGCCTGCGCTCGTATTCGAGTTGTTCGCCGATCCGAACCAGCTGGCGAGGTGGTGGGGGCCGGAGGGTTTCAGCACGCCGAATCTGGAGTTCGACCCCCGTGTCGGGGAGAGCTTCCGGATCGAGATGCAGCCGCCGGAGAGCGACGCCTTCCATCTGACTGGGGAGTTCCGCGAGGTCGATCCACCCACCCGTCTGGCTTACACCTTCAGATGGGAGGAGCCTGATCCCGATGACGTCGAGACCCTGGTCGACCTCTCCTTCCGGGATCTCGGTGAGTCCACGGAAGTCGTCTTCACCCAGGGACCGTTCAAGACCGAGGCTCGCCTTGCGCTTCACCGGGACGGCTGGACGGACGGCTTCGACAAGCTCGACGAGCTGCTGTCCCCGGATGCATAGCTCGCCACCATTTCGATCCGGGGACGTTGGGGCGCCAGCTACGAGCCACCGGCCGGGATCCGCAGGATCGCGAGCTCGCCCCTCGCTCGGACGTGGTCATCCACGGTCCCGGTAGTGGTCCATGGCCGCCGCCCTGTGGTCGTAGCCGTCCGTCCGCCTCCGCTGCGACGCCAGGGGCACTCTGCGCTTTCGGTGCCGGGACGACGCTTGGCTGAGAGCCGGGGGGGCGACGCGACCGTGCGGGGTGTCTTCTCTACGGCAAGGCTTTCACCGGTTTCTGCAACTGGCGCGGCACAGGTCGACCACACAATCGTTTGCGAGTCTCCCCGCGATTTCCAAGGATGCATCGGATCGCACAGGTCTCCAAGCCAAAGTCCGGACGGTCTTAACGTCCCTCCCGCTTGGCCTCTTCCCGGAGCCACTCTCGCGAAGTGCGGGTGACAGGCAGTCTCTCGGTCTCCTCCAGCCCGACAGTGATGTCACTGGCCACTTATTAGGGACCACCTGAGGGGGGTTTTGGCCACGAATTAGGGACCACCTCCTAGCCACGAATTAGGGACCACCTCCCGGAAATCCGCGTGCCGATCCTGTTCGTCCGGTAGGGCCGACCAAAGGCGGATCGAGCTGGAGGTCGCTCATGGCGTTTCGGGAGGTGTCCGTG
>DASRPA010000208.1:0-7579 GCA_035646635.1 Actinomycetota bacterium
CTCAGGGTCATGATGCAGAAGCTCGACCCCTACATCAACGTCGACCCCGGCACCATGAACCCTTTCCAGCACGGCGAGGTGTTCGTAACCGAGGACGGCGGGGAGACCGACCTCGATCTCGGCCACTACGAGCGCTTCATCGACGAGAGCATGTTCAAGGCCTCGAACGTCACGACCGGAGCGATCTACCAATCGGTGATCGCGAAGGAACGGCGGGGCGACTATCTCGGCGACACGGTTCAGGTGATCCCCCACATCACGAACGCTATCAACGAACGTGTGCGGCGGCTGGCCGAGGATTCCGGCGCCGATGTCCTCATCACCGAGATCGGGGGCACGGTTGGCGACATCGAGTCACTGCCCTTCTTGGAAGCCATCAGACAGCTCCGCATGGAGCTGGGGCGCGACGAAACTTGTTACGTGCACGTGACCCTTGTTCCCTACATGGGACCGGCGGAGGAGCTGAAGACCAAGCCCACTCAGCACTCGGTGCGTGAGCTCCGCAGCATCGGTATCCAGCCGGATGCAATCGTGTGCCGGTCCGACCGGCCCATCAGCGACGCTCTCAAGCACAAGATCTCCCTGCTGTGCGATGTAAAGCCTTCAGGAATAACTTCCGCGGTCGACTCCGACAACATCTACGAGATCCCCTTAGTTCTGCAGCGCGAGGGCCTCGATGATTTCGTCATCAATCACCTGCACATGAACGTGCCGCATCCTCCCGATCTTTCGCAGTGGGAGGAGCTCGTCGCACGCATCCGCTCGCCCAAGGGAGGCGTACGCATCGGCATCATCGGCAAGTACGTGCAGCTCCCCGACGCCTACCTCTCGGTGGTCGAAAGCCTCAGGCATGCGGGCTTCTGGCACGACGTCGAGGTCGATGTTGTATGGATCGCATCAGACGACCTCACCGCGGCCGATTCCTCGGAAGCTCTCGGCGAGCTCGATGGAATCCTCGTTCCCGGAGGTTTCGGCGTACGCGGGGTGGAGGGCAAGGTCGCGGCCATTCGCTTCGCGCGCGAGCATGAGATTCCGTTCTTCGGAATTTGTCTCGGACTTCAGTGCGCCATCATCGAGTTCGCACGCAACGTGGCCGGGCTCGAGCACGCCAACTCATCCGAGTTCGAGCCGGACACGCCCTTCCCGGTGGTCGACGTACTCGCCGGGCAGGACCTTTCCTCGCTCGGGGGCACCATGAGGCTGGGCGCCTATCCGTGCAAACTCGAGCCTGGATCCAAGGCCGCGGCCGCCTACGGATCCGAGCTCGTCTTCGAGCGTCACCGCCATCGCTATGAGGTGAACCCGCGCTTTCGCAGAAAGCTCGAGGACGCCGGGCTCATTTGCTCCGGGGAGTCGCCGAACAGAACGTTGGTCGAGATCATCGAGCTCCCGGACCACCCCTGGTTCGTCGCCGGTCAGTTTCATCCCGAGTTTCGCAGCCGCCCGGATGTCCCTCATCCGTTGTTCCGGGACTTCGTGGGGGCCGCAACGAGCCGCGCTGCAGAGCGCATGAGCACTGAGCAAGAGGCCGCCTCGCTGGCCGGCTCCTGATTCCCGACGCTACATTTCCCACGGCCTCTAACTTCCAAGCCGTCGGGCTAGGTGAGATGGCGTGTCACAAACTGTGAACCGAGCGCGGCCAAGGTGCGTCGAATCAATCATATGAAGCTTCTCCTTTCAGCCGCGCTCGCTCTTCTGGGCTTCGTTGCGTGCACTAGTGGTCCGAACAGTCGAGCGCCAGACGCGGATCGGGGCGCCGCAAGTCCGATCGATGTCAACTCGTCTCCCGGTGGCGCTCCAGCCTGCGAACCGAATTACCGGGACCTCAGCTACGGCAAGACGATCCCAGGTCGCTGGCTAGAGGAGGTCATCGTCAGCCTCGGTGCACCCGGTGGTCATCCGGCATCCATAAGCGATATCAGGAACACGGGGACGGCTCTGTGGATCGATATCCCTGCGTACAAGGAAAGCTCGACCATCTACGCGACGATGATTACCCCAGACACCGATTCGAACGTCGCATCGTTGGCAACCGAAAAGAGGATTGGGCGCCGCGGCAGCTATCTCCTCTACTTCAACAAGGGCAACTCTGCGTGGCAAAGCTACAGGGCGGCGTCCAATGGGACATGGCAGCTTTCGCTATTGGCCTATCCAAGTGCCAACAGCGATGTAGTAGCGTGGCCGCGTGGGATCATCGACTGGCTCAACGAGACGGTCGACCGAGCTGAGCAGTCACCACCTCAGTGCCAAGGACCCATCACCTGATGCCCAATCCCTTCGTCGAGGCGCAGCTTGAAGGTGTGCGGCTGCTATCAACAGGGTTCTCGGGCCGCCGCCGCACTCCAACGTAGGGGACCGATCCCGCCGGATAGCGTTCATGCTCTAACGGCCACGGCGATCGCCACCCGGATGTGGCGAGAGTATCAAGCCGAACCATCTCATGAACAAGGCCCTGATGGTCTGGAGAGACAACCTCTGGCCACCGAGACAGTAGAGGCGATAGACTCCTCGGATGGATGAGGCACTATCATGAAGGTCGGAATCCCGGCTGAGCTGAAGGACAACGAGTATCGCGTCGCGATCACGCCTGCCGGTGTGCGGGAGCTAGTCGTGCTCGGCCACGACGTGCTGATCGAGCACGACGCCGGGCGCGGCTCGAGCATCCCCGATTCGGATTTCGAACGGGCCGGCGCACGGATCGCTGCAGACGCCGATGTCGTCTTCGCCGAAGCCGAGATGGTTCTGAAGGTGAAAGAGCCGGTTCCCGAAGAGTTTCACCGTCTGCGCGACGGCCTCATCCTGTTCACGTATCTTCACCTCGCCGCTGAGGCGAAGGTGACTCATGCGCTGCTCGAATCGGGGACCACTGCCGTCGCCTATGAGACGGTCGAGCTTTCCGACGGCTTCCTGCCGCTGCTCGCGCCGATGAGCGAAGTCGCAGGCCGCATGGCCCCACAGGTCGGAGCCACCCTGCTCGAACGCGAGCATGGAGGGCGCGGCGTACTGCTCGGTGGAGTGTCGGGTGTAAGGCCTGCGCGCGTCGTGGTCATCGGTGCCGGCATGGCGGGCATGAACGCCGCCTGGATTGCGCAGGGCATGGAGGCCGAGGTCATCGTCTTAGACACCAACATCAACAAGCTGCGCGACATCGACCGCATCCATCAGGGAAAGATCCTCACCCTGGCCTCCAACCGCCTTGCGGTCGAAGAGGTGTGTGTAGCCGCCGACCTCGTCATCGGTGCGGTACTCGTCCCCGGCGCGCGCGCCCCGAAGATCGTGACGAAGGAGATCATCTCGAACATGAAACCGGGTTCGGTCGTCGTTGACATCGCGGTCGATCAAGGCGGCTGTTTCGAAACCTCGAAGATGACTACACATTCGGATCCGACCTACCTCGTCGACGAAGTCGTCCACTACTGCGTTGGCAACATGCCGGGGGCCGTGCCGCACACCTCGACCTATGCGCTCACGAACGCAACGCTGCCCTACGTCGTCGCGCTTGCCGAGCAGAGTCTCGAGCAAGCCGTGCGCAATGATCCGAGTCTTGCTAAGGGCGTGAACGTTCACAACAAGACATTGACTAGCGCCCCCGTGGCGGAGGCGCACGGGCTCGAGCATGCCTCCCTCTCAGAGCTCCTCTAAAGAACGAGCCGCATTCGACTCAGGGGTCGAGGAGTTCTTCACCCACCTGCGTGCGGAGAAGGGCTTGGCCACAAACACCGTGTCGGCCTACCGGCGAGATCTGAATACGTGGCGGCGTCACTGCGCACATCACGGCGTGGAACCCTTGACTGCCTCCGCGACCGATGTCACTCGCTATCTCGAGAGCCTTCGCTTCGGATCTCCGCCGGCTACGAGGCCTTACGCGCCGGCATCGGTCGCTCGAATGATCGTCTCCCTGCGCCGCCTCTATCGCTTCCTGGCTCGCGAGGCGCGCATCCCTGTCGATCCCACAGCGAAGCTCGTACCGCCGCGCCGTCCCCGGTACCTGCCGAAGGCGATCGGCGTGGAAGAAGTCGCTCGCCTTCTGGAAATCCCGCCGAGCGATCTCCTGGGCAGGCGCGACCGCGCCGTTCTCGAAACCCTCTACGGAGCAGGGATGCGCATATCGGAGCTCACTGCTCTGGATGTGGACGACCTGGACCTCGACGAGGGCATGGTTCTCGTCCGCTCCGCCAAGGGTGGCAAGGGAAGAAAGCTGCCCCTCGGGAGCAAAGCGCGCGCGGCGCTCGAGAGCTACATGGTGCTGTCCCGGCCGGAGCTGGCCGGCCGCTCCAAGTCCCTCCTGCCGGCGTTGTTCCTCAACAGCCGAGGCGGCCGTCTGGGGCGCCAGGGCTGCTGGAAGATGATCACCGCGCATGCGCAGCGAGCCGGGCTCGAACCCACGCTCTCGCCGCACACTCTGCGCCATTCCTTTGCGACCCACTTGCTCGACGCGGGCGCGGACGTGCGCGTGGTGCAGGAGCTGCTGGGGCATTCGAGTCTTACCAGCACGCAGATCTACACGCTGGTTTCGGACGCCCGGCTACGGGAGGTGTATCTGACCTCGCATCCGCGGGCCCGCGCCTGAGCCGCCGTCGTCGAGTGGTCGTCAAATGACCATATAGAGCATCTGACGACCACTCGGCATGGGTTATTGGACGGCGGCCTCCGCAAAAGGCTCGCCGGTGGGAGGGGTTGGCACTCCCAGTAACTCGGCAACGCTGGCTCCGCAGTCGGCGAACGTGGATCGCACGCCGAGGTCGGCCCCCTTCTTGACACGGGGGCCGGCGACCAGCACCGGCACCTGCTCGCGCGAATGATCGGTCGACGGAGTGGTGGGATCGTTGCCGTGGTCGGCGGTCACGATCAACACGTCGTCCTCCCCCAGGGCCGAGGTGATGTCCGGGAGCCGGGCGTCGAAGCTCTCGAGTGCCCGTGCGTAGCCCGAGGGGTCGTTGCGATGGCCGAAGGACTGATCGAAGTCGACGAGGTTTGTGAACACAAGGCCGCGCGAGATGGCGTGAAGCTCACCGATCGTGGCCTCGATGCCCTCGTCGTTGGAGGTCGTGGGCACAGACGAGGTCACCCCTCGGCCGGCGAAGATGTCGGCGATCTTGCCGACCCCACGCACTTCGAGGCCCTCACTGGAGACGTGATCGAGCACGGTGGGGGAGGGAGGTTCAACCGCGTAGTCGTGACGGTCGGTCGTGCGCGTGAAGCTTCCGGGCGCTCCCGTGAAGGGCCGGGCGATCACCCTGCCCACCTCATGGGGGCCCGTGAGGATGGCGCGCGCCCGCATGCACATCTCGTAGAGCTCCTCGAGCGGGACGACATCTACATGAGCCGCTATCTGAAAGACACTGTCCCCTGAGGTGTAGACGATCGGTTTACCCGTGGCCAGGTGCTCGGCTCCGAGCTCATCGATGATCACGGTGCCCGACGCCGGGTAGTTGCCGAGCGTCGACGACCCTATTGAGGCGTGAAAGGCGTCCATGACTTCGTCCGGGAACCCTCTGGGGTAGAGAGGGAAGGCGCGCTCGAGAATGACTCCCATCAGCTCCCAGTGCCCGGTCGTGGTGTCCTTGCCCGGGGAGAGCTCGGTCATGATCCCGAACGCTCCCTCGGCCGCCTCCACTGCGTCCACTCCCGCCGCATCCACCACGTTGCCGAGCCCGAGCTCCGCCAGGTACGGGAGGCGAAGCCCTCCGACCGAGGTGGCGATGTTCTGCAGCGTCGCGCTGCCGACGTCCCCGAACTCGGCTGCATCGGGCGCCCCACCGATTCCGACGGAGTCGAGCACAACCACCGCGACGGCCCTGAAAGGTCTAGACGTTAGGTTCACAGTTCGGTCAAAGGCGTCGTAGGATCGGGCGCGCGGGGAGGCTCAGCCGCGTTTCTGCTTGCACGCGAGGCACAGACGAGCGGTCGGCAGCGCCTCGAGGCGCTCGGATGCGATCCGGTCACCACACGACTCGCAAACGCCGTAGCCGCCCTCGTCGAGACGTGTCAGCGCAGCAACGACCTCGGAATGGGTGGAGTGCAGCTGTTCGACGTGGGCGATCAGCTCGGAGAGCTCGCTCGTCGCCTGAGCCGAGTCGGCGAAGCCCTCGTCGAAGGACACCTCCACCTGGTCACCCTCGACCGACGCCCCCGAGTCCAGGAGCTGACGTTCGAGGGAAGCTCGCTCACTCTCGAGCGAGGTGCGAATCGAGTCGATCGTCGCCTGTTCCATGACGGCAACGATAGTCGCTGGGGAAGCCCCGAGGGGGAGCAACGGGATGACATCCTTAAGCGACTTGTCGACAAGGCAATAAGGCGATAGCCATGTCCCAGAGGGCCTCCAGCTTGTGCCAGGCGAACGGTTGGGATAGGGTTCCAAGGCGCAAGCAGAGACTTGTCGACCTGTCGACCTGTCGACCAAGGCGCAAGGGCGCCTAGGCGACTACCACACCAACTCGACGGAAGCACGTCGAACTACCAACCAGGAGGGGCAGTGCATCCGGGGGCCGGGATGCGCTCTCCGGCATCTGACGGGGTTTCCACAACCGCCGCAGAAACCCGGGCCGGGCGCGTGATCGCTTTCGCCAACCAAAAGGGGGGCGTGGGCAAGACCACATCCACCATCACGCTGGGCGCCTGCCTGTCCGAGATCGGGTACCGGGTCCTCGTTTGTGACATGGACCCCCAGGGGGGCTGCGGCATCGGGCTCGGGATCGAGCCCTCGACCCTCGAGCTGTCCATCTACAACCTGCTCCTCGATCGCAACTGCGCCGCGGCCGATGTGCTCCAGAAGACGTCGATCCACAATCTCGACCTCCTGCCCTCGAATATCGATCTCGCCGCCGCCGAGCTGATGCTGGTGCAGGAGGTGGCTCGAGAGCACAGCCTGCGCCGGGTACTCGAACCTCTAAACCTCGACTATGACTTTATCCTTATAGATTGTCCTCCTTCGTTGGGGCTCCTCACCATCAACGCCCTGAGCGCAGCCGACGGGGTCATCATCCCGCTCGAGTGCGAGTACTACGCGCTGCGTGGAATGGCGCTGCTGCTGGACTCGATCGACAGGGTCACCGAGCTGCTCAACCCCAAGCTGGTGATCGACGGCATCCTGCCGACCATGTACGACGGCCGGACGCTTCACGGTCGTGAGGTCCTGGGGCGCGTGAAAGAAGCGTTCGGTGACAAGGTCTTCGAGGTGATCATTCGCAAGACCATCCGCTTCGCCGAAGCACCGGTGGTGGGGGAGCCGATCGTTCACTATGCGCCCGCCTCGCCGGGCGCCGCCGCCTACCGGGAACTCGCCCAGGAGGTGATTGCTCGTGTCGCGTCGCGCCAGACTGCCGGGAGCTGAGGAACTCTTCCGGCGCACGGGACCGGGCCCGGAACAAGAAGCCCCACGGGCGCCCGAAGAAATACAAGGCGACTTGTCGACTAAAAGACAAGGCGATCTATCTATCAGAGACGAAGCACTCGACCGTGCCGCTCGACCGGCGCCGGCGAAGGCTCCCAAGCACGACGAGAAGATCACCTTCTACTGCACGGGCGAGGATCTCATGGCCCTGGAGCGGGCCCGGCTCAGCCTGCGCTCGGAGCACGG
>DASRPA010000209.1:0-32072 GCA_035646635.1 Actinomycetota bacterium
CTGGAGGGCGTCAACTCGCTGATCCAGGCGGCCAAGCGCAAGGCCCGTGGCTACCGAACGAAGAAGAACCTCATCACAATGACCTACCTGATAGCCGGGCGTCTCCCGCTACCCGTTACCCACATGATTTAGAGAGGAGCCCCTTTTAAGCTGGCGAGCGGTGGTCAGATGCTCTATATGGTCATCTCACCAGCACTCGGCGGAATTTTTGTGGCCCTGACCCTGGTGCTGGGCGCGTGCGGAGCGTACGGCTCGGACGCGTCGACGGACCCCTCCCCCACCCAGGCGTCACCGTCGCCCGGACCCACCTTCGATGTCTCCAGCGCGATTATCCGAGGCGACGATGGCTCGGTGCTGATCAAGGTCGAGGTCGCCCAGTCGGCCGAGCAGAGGAGCAGGGGACTCATGTTCCGGGACTCGTTGCCCGCCGACGCCGGCATGGTCTTCTTGTTCTTCGAGCCGACGCAGGGAGGTTTCTGGATGAAGAACACGAAGATCCCCCTGTCGATAGCGTTCTTCGGAGAGGGCGGCGAGATCCTCGACATCCTTAATATGGAGCCGTGTCGCGCCGACCCCTGCCCCACCTATACACCGGACGCCACCTACTTCGGCGCCCTCGAGGTGAACCAGGGTGCGTTCGAGGAGTGGGGCATCTCCGAGGGCGACGTCGTCCGCATGAATCAGTAGCGGGCCGTCTCACTCGGGGTTTTAGGGCCGCCAGAGTGTCGAAATTTAGTCGATGTCGTCGAGTTCGGCCTCACGGCCCCGGCGGTCCCCGCTCAGCATCCGGGTCTGGAGGTGTGAGCTTCCCGTTCTTGCGATCCTCTGCGGTCTTGTTCTTATGGCACCCATAACAACGCCACTTGAGGTTGCCGGTCGATGCCGTGCCTCCGGCGACATGGGGCTCGCTGTGTTCCTTGTCGTTTCGAAAGCGCCGGCCGCACTCGATGCACTTGACCCCGTCGAACTCGGGCGGCTCGCCCAGCCGCAGGGCCGCCAGGACCTCCACCGGAGTGTTGCGGGTCCAGCGGCGAAAGTGACGCAGGTCGGTGCCGTCATAGAAGAGCCCGTTCAGAAAGGCGTCGGAGGCGATCTCTTTGGCCCTCTCAGGAGATATGGGGCCGACTCCGGGGATCTTGCACATCTCGCCCTCTCGGATGTCCTTCCACCCACGCTGAGTGACCTCGTGTGACACCAGCACCACCAGCTCGGGCTTGGGAGCCTTGATCGTGGCTCCCGCCAACATCAAATTGGCGTAGGCGTCTGCGAGGTGGCGCTCGAACGGCTCCTGTAGGCCGTCTCTCTTGGCCGCCCGGAACAGGCGCCCGGCCTCTACCTCGGCCCGGTTGACGAGGGGAGCTCCGACAGCGGGCTCCAGCAGCAGGTTGATCGAGATCATGCCGAGATCGTCGTGGTGGCTGCGGGCCCTGCGGGCCTGGTGCTGGCGCTGGGCCAGGCCCCGGTGCTGCTCGGCCTCCAGCACGAGCCTCCTCGACTGATCTGAGAGCGCCTGGAAGGACTCCTCCTGGGCCACCTTCAACAGCTCCGTAGTTGAGCCGGGCGAGGCCACCTCCGCCTTGGCGATCTCTGCTGCCTGCTCTGAGGAGACCTCCCCCGATCTGAACGCGTCTCGGAGCTCGTCGGCCGACTTCAGGGAGTTCCCCGTGTCCACAACGGCCTTGGCTTTGCCCACGGACACTCCGGTTGCACGCGCCACTGCTGCAGCGTCGTCCAGCTTCGCCGCCAGCACGGTCTCGCCGTAGGACACCAGCTTCTTTGCCTTGGCGTAGCGAGACAAGAACTCGCGCACCGAATCGGCGTCCATCACCTCGGGTTCGAGATCGATGTTGGACTTCTCGATCTGCTTGATGGCCTCGTCCATTGCCGTGAACTCCATAGATGTCACTATGACAAGGGGGTGTGACACTAATGGGGTCCAAACCGGCCCTCGAAAGAGGATTTCTCAATTTTCTTTGAGAATCTTTCGAAGCGCCGGCGGTCGGGCTCGCCCCATTCCCAGGTGTTGATCTCGAGCTTTGCGAGACCGGCCCACGGAGCCTTGTTTACGGACAGCTCGATCTTGTTGAGGCCGATCACCGACTCGGCGAGAGCGTTGTCGTTGCTGTCGCCACGGACTTGCAGTCGCTCGAGAAAGAGCGATGGCCCTCTCCGGGATTGTGCCGAGAGATTGCTTGTCCGTGACGGTTAATGTGAGGGGACCGACGAAGTAGAGAGTCTTGGAAATAGTCAGATGGAATGCTTTCAAGTCGACAACAGGTCCGCCGAGGCCGCCGCGTACACGGCGTCGCACGTAGATTCAAGCGCACGGATCGCTGCGACCCTCCGACACAAGAGCATGAATGTCTGTCGGTGGATAGACGAGAGCCGACCTCCGACGCGATACGACAGCCACTTCGGTAGCACGGTGTGACCGCAGGCCGTAAAGGTCCACACGTCGTCTGGAACGTTGCGCCACGCCTTACCGTCGCCCCACAGCACGTCAGAGCCATGGCGTTGCCCACCTGCCTGGCCAAACCGACCCAGTTCGAGGGTGACGGCGCCGCTGGCGGTGTCCGGGACACCTATGGAAGCGAAGGCGGGGTCGATAGCGCCACTCGTTATTCCGAGAACGTCGACTGTCGGGTCGTTGAGGTCAGCGATCCGCCGACCAATGACAGCGGCGTCTGCGAGAACCACGGGATCGGCGGGGAGGGGCACCTGCGCGAAGTCGTCGGCTTCGACGGGTTGATCGTCGAGCCATGTCGGGGAGTTCATGACGGCAACGAGCGCGTGAAATAGGATCTCGGCGATCTCGACGTCGGTGCCGCCGGTTCCAGCAAGGCGGGCGGCAGCAATCCATTCCCGGGCGACAAGGGGTACTGGTGGATCGCCCGCGCTCGGCAGCGTTGCGCCCACGCCGTGGAGCGCTCCCGGCTCGTACAGTGGGAAGAGACGAGCATCCGGTTCAGCCGCGGCAAAGCTGCCGACACACGTCGACACGACCGGGCGAGCGGCATGGACGCGTCTCGGAGTTTGCGGCAGCACGACGCACCGCTGCTGAGGGATCGTGAGCCAGTACGGCATCTGCGCGGGGCGCGCCCTGTTGAGCAACTTGTGATCAGGCTCCCAGTAGAGCCACCGAACATCGAACGGCCGATAGAGGAACCGTACGAGCCGGCCGCCTTGAAACGACGACGAGCTGAGCAGGTTCTGGCGGACCTTCAACGCGTTGTAGCCCACGCGTTCGACGCCGAAGCCGGGGTGACTTGCAACAATCTGCTCCAAGGGCAATGACGCGTCGAAGTAGTCACGCATTCGGGTTTCGAGCGTCACCCTGTCCTCTGCCATGACCGCGGCGTCGCGAACTGACTGCACCCCCGAATGCACCGTAGTCAGGTATTCGTCGATCGAGGGGAAGTCGCCGCCGGTGTCGGCCGTAAACTTCCACTGACGGGCGGCGTCGGTGGCAACCGGGACTAGGCCGTCATCGATGGAGGCGTCGCGCCAGGCCGCGAGCCTGGCCCGCTTTGAAACAGAGCTGCCCCATAAGTCGCGAGACCGGACGGCGGCGGGCGCGGCGGGGGCACGGGCCCGAACGGCGGTAACTATGGCCGTGCCTCGTGTGATCCCCGAGGCGATTGCCGTCATGAACACCGACTGATCCCCAGGATGGGTGTGGTCGTCAACCGCGCCGTGCAGGTCGTCGACAACCACGTGCTCGAAGCGCGTGGCGACGGCCTCGCGCATGGTTGGATAAGAGCGCCCTCCCAGCCATTTCCGATTCGTGATGAAGCTGACGACTCCTCGGCCGGTAAGGCTGGCAATCTTCTCAATGGACATCCGCCAAAAGCGCACGTAGAGATCGTTCATGCGGTGCTTGCGAAGGCCCCACACGGGCCACAGAGGCGTGATCCACGCTCTGAGTAGCTCACGCTCCTCGTCGGTCTCCGCAGTCGAGTAGCCCTGATAGGGCGGGTTTCCGAGGATGACGAGCACTGGGTCGTAGTGCTTCACTTTTGCGGCATCGCGAAGTTCGTCCTCCAGCTCCGGAAACAACGTCAAGCCCTCCGGGGGAGAGTTTGGGGGCCAACCGGTTAGCGAGTTCGTGAGGTAGACGCGGAGACGATCGGGGAGCTCGCCGGCGCCGAGGCGGCTGAGCAGGCGACCGATGTGCAGGTGGGAAATCACGAAAGCGGCTGGGAGAATCTCAAATCCAATCACCCGCGATGTCGCGGCATCGATGGTTCGGCTCAAGGCGACTTCAGGTGGTTCGCCGTTGGAGATGTGGATGTTGTGGATGCTACGGAGCACCGCCCCCAGATAGGTGCCGGTACCGCAGGCTGGATCTAGGATGAATACACTCTCGTGGGTAATGCCGGCGGCGATCCCAAGGTCAGTCCGCAGGTGGTGGTCGGCGCGAGCGACCTGATAGTCCGCAATCTCTCGCGGCGTATACCAGACGCCGAGCTGATCGCGGAGGTCCTCATCGAACTTTGCTAGGAACGGCTCATAGAAGTATTCGATCGCTCCGCCCTCAAACTTCGTATCGAAAACGTCACGGTTCACCCACATGAGAAGGCGACCTATGGCGTCAAGGTGTTGTTTGAGTTTGCAACGCCTGATGAGGGCGGGGCGCAGCGCGGCGTGGAGAATGTCGGCGAACACCGGCACTTCGAGCCGGTACGAGGATTCCATCCAGTCGAACTCCTGGGGGTGTTCGTCGTCGAGCCATGCGGCCAACAGTCCGTAAACGAGAGTCTGCACGACCGTTGCGACCAGCAGCTTGTCGGGCAGGGTGATACCGAGCCCGTCGGCGAACGCCTTCTGTATCGGGGCTAGCATCACGCCGGGCTCGCCGGTGGCAACGATGCTATCGCGCATATGGCGAGCGTGAAAGGCTAGAAACGTGGCGACGCTGCTGGGGTCCGTGATTGTGGCGCGAAGCGAGCATGCCTCGTCAAGCAGGTTCGCCAGCTCAGCGGGTGAGTTGCCAAGGCTACCGACCGGCGCGTCGAGGGCCGGCTCATCGGCGGCGAGAGATACCGATGTATCCACTACCATCGAGGTGCCGTCGAGCCGGGCAAGGGCGAACTGCCGCAGATTCGTGACCAACACCCGTCCACCGCCGAAGCTAGTCGCATACCGGCGAGCTTGAGCCGACTTCCCCAGCGCTACAACGTCGGCGCTGGGGGGCTTCACTTCGAATGGAAGCACCAGAACATTAGCGGCTACCTCGTACAGCGCAACATCGGGGAAGTCACCGTCGATCCCCGCTGGATGGCCCATCGCTCGCCGAGCGGGCTTCGCGCCGGTGACGAGTGCGTCGAGGAGGTTGTTCAGCGGCGTGTAGAAGCTCTGTTCCCTGGTGTGCTGGCTGGTGGCTCGGATAGCGCGCACGGCGTTGAGGTAGGTCCTGCACGCTTGGTGCAAACTCTCTGCTGCCGGCATTGAACCTCCCTAACCTCGCTCGCCCAAGACTGACCATCCTACGCAGCCGCCATCAAAAAGCCTGGACAAACGGTGCGCGATGGGCAGGCAGACTGGTAATCTTTACCTGCAACAAATTGCTCGCACGACGCTGCTGGGCATACGCACGCCGGCGAGCGTCGTAATACGTGCGATCGTCAGGACCTTTGTTCGCGCCCACTCGCCACCACTAACACGCGGGCCGAGTCGGCGCTTGATGGGCCCAGAGCGCTCCTGAGTCCCGATTCCGTATCTGAGAGCGCGCAGAGCGCGATGGGTCGCTGCGCCCCGGCCCCCCGACCCCGACCGCGGCGGCAAATGTCCACGGTCCGCGTTTACCCACAATTTTTGAGAGCGTCCAGTTGAGTGGGTCTGATTAGATTAGAGGCCGAAATCCCAGCTCAACACAGGTTTCGCGGTAGCTATCCGGTAAACGACGGGATAGGAGGCCCCAAATGGAAAACGGCACTGGGGGAGGCGCTCAAAACCGTTTCCTCCTGGGTCACGCCAGTTTGCGCGCCTTCCAGATCTCCTCGGAGGGCCAGCGGCGCGCCCACTCGAGCGTCACAAATTCGTAGCTAGTAGAGGCGTCGGGCGCGGGGCGCAGCTCGATCATGTCTTCTATCTGAAATCCGTGACGGCGCAAGAGACGAATCCAGTCGCCGTAGCCGAGATGGAACTCCACCGAGGGATCGTCGGGCCACTCGAAACGATGCATCCCGAAGTAGTCACGCAGGAGCCGGTCTTCTGCTGGTTGGGTCTCGTCGTCTTGCACGAACAGCATCATCAACGTCGAGTTCCCGAGGAAGATCAACTCTCCTCCGGGACGCAGAAGGCGCGACGCCTCGGGGATCCACCGGTATGGGTCACTCCAGATGGCGGCGCCGTACTCGGAGATGACCAGATCGAAGGACCCATCGCGGAGCGGGACAAACTCGGCGGGCGCGCAGATCAAGGGGAATCTCAGGTCGAAGTCCTCCTGAAACTTACGTGCATTGACGAGCTGTGCCCAAGTTGGATCGAGTCCGATGGGCGCCGCTCCACGGCGGGCAAGCCACGCCGAGACATAGCCCGTGCCGCACCCAAGCTCAACAACGTCCATCCCCTCCACGGCGGGCAGGACGCCGACCTCCGACTCCGGGATGTCCCAGATCCCCCACGAGGGCTCCTCGCTCCAGCGCCTGCGCCCGGACTCCTGGTAGTCGGGTGCCGAGCGAGTCCATGTGGCTCGGTTCCGTGCGATGTAATCGGGCTGGTCCATGACCTCTCCAATTGATTAGGGCGCGCTGCGTGAAGCCGTGAACCTAGTAAGTACCCACTATGAGCCGAACCTCGCGCCGACCTGAATCTTGAAAATTGATGCCCTGCTGTGGCGCGCGCCACAGCAGCAGCCGCTCTCGCGCGCTGAGATAAGGGCATCCATCCGGCAGTGGAGCCGGTGTGACTCAAGGAGGTGCCCGTTGCAACGATTGAGGGAGCTGTGGGCCGACGAATCCGGTCAGACCACGGCGGAGTACTCGCTCGTGCTCCTGGTGGCGGGGCTTGTTGTCGGCGTGCTGGCCGCGTTCGTCAAGTCCGGTGCGCTCACCGACATGTTCGAGCAGATTCTCTCGGGCCTGGTGGAGCGTGCTTCGGGCTGAGCCCGGCCCTGTGGGGGGCCGAGGGCGAGCCAACGAGGCGGGTCAGGCCACCGTAGAGCTCGCCCTCTGCCTCCCGTTGTTGGCGCTGGTCTTGGGAGCCGTGGTGGAGCTTTCCCTGTTGGCATCGGACCAGGTGAGGCTGTGGCATGCGGCGCGCGAAGCGGCGCGCGCCGCCGCCGTCGAGCCGGACGCCTCGGCGGCCGAAGCCGCGGCCGAGCAGGTCGGTCTGGACGCCATCGTGGTCTCGGTGACACCCGATGCGGCTTTCAGAGTTCGAGGAGAGCCGGTGACGGCGACCGTGACGTATCGGCCGCAAGGCCATGTGCCGCTACTGAGCGAGGCGGTCTCGCGGCTCGAGCTGGAGGCAAAGGCGGTCATGAGGATCGAGCAGCCGTGACATTGCTGTTCGCCGGCGCCGTGCTCTTCCTGTCGCTGTTGCTGGGCTCCTTTGTCGTCCAGGTTGGAGAAGCCTCAGCGCGCGCCGCCAGGGCGCAGACGGCCGCCGACGCGGCCGCCCTGGCGGCGGTCGCCGAGTCCACGCCTTACGGAGCCGGAGCACCGGTGAGTGCGGCCGAGAGGATGGCCGAGCTCAACGGGGCCGAGCTTCTCGAGTGTCTCTGCGAGGTCGGGGCGACGGCCGCCCAAGTCGAGGTTTCCGTGGAAGGCGTGGTGCGGGCGGCCCGCGCCGTCTTCGACCCCGACGCAGTGGGACCCGCCGCCCCCGCCACCTCCTCGGGCGGGCTGCACCCCTCAATGCTCGCGGCCGTCAACCGCCTGATCGACGCGTCCGGAGGCTCTGTCGAGATCATCTCCGGCTATCGCAGCTCGGCTGAACAGGCCCGGCTGTGGGCCGAGGCAGTGGCTCGTTACGGCGATCCCGAGGTGGCCGACGACTGGGTCGCCCGGCCGGGGACCTCGGCACACGAAAGAGGTCTCGCTGTCGACTTGGGAGGCGATGTTGCAATGGCAGTCCGGCTCGTCGAACGACTCGACTTGCCCCTGAGCAGGCCGATGTCACATGAACCCTGGCACTTCGAGCTGAGCCCCTGAAGCTCGGCACTCAGGTCGGTCTCGGCGCCAAATGGTCAAGGAACCTACAACGGGGTGACTGGTTCGAATCCCTGCACCACAACGCGAAAGAGCAGTTCGCAGGGCGTGTTCCGCCTGCGGAGTTTGTCGTCGCGTTCATTTCCTAGTCCGGGGTTGAACCGGCCCGGTTTCATGGAGGCCCGTTTCATTGAGTCCCGATCTCCATGACCGGGCATTTTGACTGTAGTACGCGACCCCTGCCTCGGCCGATTCCGATCGGCTTCAATAGCCGGCGGTGTTCCGCCAGTCGACTCCAAGATTCCGAACTCGATGTCGCCGAGAGCGCGCAAAGCCACTTGTTGCGGATGAACTCGGTCTTGCAGAGACCCATCGTCCCTCGCACTTAGACGCCCTCGGAGGAGCTCGCCACCGTATAGATCCACGGGGCCAGTTAGTGGAAATCGATTCGAGGTGACGCCCGATAGGGTGTCGACTTCTGACACCCGACCGGATATCATCGCGGTCATGAGCACCTGGGCCGGCAACCTCATCAGGCTTGCCCGCCACGACGCCGGGCTGTCCCAGCGGGCGCTCGCCCGCCGTGCGGGGACCTCCCAGGCGACCCTGTCGGCGTACGAGGCGGGGCGCAAGTCGCCTAGCCTCGAGATACTCGCCCGCATCGTGCGGGCCGCAGGTCAGGACCTCCGCATCCGCCTCGAGCGGCTCGATGACCACGACGAGTGGGTGGCGGCATACGAGGCAAGCCTGTCTCCCGATGAGCTCTCCAGCTGGCGGGCGCGTGAGAAAGAGCTCGTCGAGCAAGCCCAGCGCGAGCGAGCCCGAGCAGACGGGTGAGTTCGTCGCGCTTTGACCCTGAGCAGATCTTCCAAGTCCTCGCGGACAACGATGTCGACTACGTCGTTATCGGAGCGATGGCCGCGATGTTGCAGGGAGCGGGCCTAGCCACGACCCTCGACGTAGACGTGACCGCCGCGACCGACGAGCACAATCGTGAGCGTCTGGCCTTGGCCCTGAAGGCGATGGACGCGCGGCTCAGGGTTCCAGATCCCGAAGACGCTGTGGAGGTCCCCCTCGACGCGGGCATGCTGGCAAGCGCGGTTGTGATGACGTTCGTTACGCGTTTCGGGCCCTTCGATGTGCTGTTCGCGCCTGCCGGGGCTCCGCCATATGAGGAACTGCGGGAGCGCGCAAGCGTGGTCACGCGCTTCGGGGTTGCGATTCGCGTGGCAGATGTGGAAGACATCGTCCAGATGAAACGCGCTGCGGGGCGCGAGAAGGACGCCGCCCACCTCACGACGTTGATCGATTTTCTGAAGGGTCGGTCGGGGTCTGGACGGGAGGGGAAGAAGGGCGATGTTTGACAGGAAGAGGTGTTGAATAGGGCTCTGTGCCTGCAGGCTGATCCACGAGTGGGCGAGTGCCCATCTACAGGAGTTGCGCGATAATTGGCGACGAGCACAAGCACACCAGCCCGTGCTGCCGATCGATCCTCTTTCGTGAAAGGGAGCCCGTCGATGTCACCCATACTCAAGTCGATCGAGTTCCTCGATGGCTATATCATCCGGGCCACGCTTGACGATGGAACGACCAGAGATCTTGATTTCGAGCCGCATCTGTGGGGTTCGATGTTCGCCCCATTGAAGGATCCCGCTGTGTTCCGCTCCGGGAGGGTGGACCAGGAGGCGCAGACGGTTGTCTGGCCGAACGGAGCCGATGTCGCCCCTGAGGTGTGGTCTCGAGGGTTCCCCGAGAGCTCTGCTGCAAAACACGCGAGCTGAGACTGCGACTCGAGACCGGACTGCTTCCGACTACTCAAACGTTTCGATTGACGTCCCATGCAACGGGCAGACGACGCGCGGTACGGATGTGTGCAGGCAGGCACCACGGAGCTAGGTTGCAGACGATCTGCGACCTGACACCTCAGTTACGTTCCTGTTCTCTTTCTCTCTCGCCGGCGTGCTTGACCTAGCTGGTTTGCCGCTGCAGGAACTCCTCCAGCGTCGTGAGCCGGACGCCGAAGGTGCCTTCGGCGTCCTCCTTCGAGATGGGCTCGGGTGAATTGTAGGTCTCCAAGCCTGCCATGAGCCCGGAGACGGCGTCCGGGAATCCCGGCATCGGCTCACCGGGCTGAAGACTCTGAACCTCCAACCGCTCTCCGCCCAGGCGCTCAAAGGCCGAGATTACGTCACGCCACGAGAGTGCCTCCGGACCCCCGATCAAAAGGTCGCGATTGTGCGCAGCATCGTTGCCTACAGCAGCAACTGCGAAACCGGCGACATCCTCGACGCTCATCAAGTAATGCTTGTGAGTCCCCTCGCCGACGATCGTGATGGGTCGTCCTGACGCCACGGGAGCCAGTACACGAGCGGGATCCACACATCCATATAGACGTCGGGCAAGAGAACCGTGTAAGTCATGCTGGACTCGCGCAGCCGCTTCGATGTGAGGCCCTTGGCCCGCAGGAACGGCACGGGGCTTGCGGGGTCTTCTCCCTGCGCAGATACGAAGATGAAATGCTTCACCCCTGCGCCCGACGCAGCCTCGATGAGGTTGCGGTTGCCCTCGAGGTCGACGGTTTCGACGTTATCGTCGCCACCTCTGGCGGCCGAGTTAGCAGTCGTGATCAGGGTCGACACATCTTCACAGGCTGGTGGGAGAGACGCCGGATCTTTGAGATCGCCTGACACCGTGTCGGCACCCGCCTCCCTGAGCGCCTCTGCCGCAGAGGGGTCTCGGACAAGCGCGCGTATCTTCTCCCGTTGCCCGACAAGGCGATCGACAATCGCGCCACCAAGCAATCCGGTAGCTCCCACGACGAGAATCACGACGCCTCCTTCTTGCTACGGCTGGTGCGCTGCGCCCTGCCGGCCAGCTCGACGATTCCGCCGGGCATCATCAAGGTCATGATCTGCCCCCCCGGGTCCTGGCGCCGGCGGTCGAGCTGCCCACCGCGCGGTTAACCGCTGCGTTGACGTCTCCGCTTGTGTCCTCGACCGGCTCCAGGTAGAAGCGCGCCGACGTCACGGTCGCCTCCACCACGCCGAAGATGATCACGCCGCGCATCAGAAAGGCGGTCCCGTCGCGGCGCGTGCCGGACATTTCCCACTCCGTCCACACGGTGTCGCCGTCGACGGTCCTGCGCAGCACCTGTGCCCGGATATCGGGAACTGTGGAAAAGATCCGCGTCCAGTTCCGGCGAACCTGCTCGCTGCCCCGGAATCCCCGCTGCGGATGTGCCGGCGCCTCGTTTGCGTAGCCGTCGTCGAAACAGCCAACGAGGGCGTCGAGGTCATGTTCGTTGGTTGCGTGTACCAATCGGTCAATGACGGCCGCTGGATCGCGCTCTGCTCGCACGCGTTCGATCATCTATCCTCGCAATCGGCTATAGTTAACTAGACTCAATCTAGGAGTATGGAGCGAATTATGCCGAACAGCAAGAGCCGGCGTCGTTACGATTCTCCATTGCGCCAGGCTCAGGCTCTCCGCACGCGGGAGGCGGTGCTCGACGCCGCCCAGCGTCAGTTCGTGGATACCGGCTACGCGGTCACCACGATCGCCGCCATCGCAAAAGAGGCGGGTTTATCGGTCGACACGATCTACAAGGCTTTCGGGGGCAAGCCAGGACTGGTCCGAGCCGTCTACGAACGAGGCTTGAAAGGGCAGGGACCGGTGCCCGCGTATCAACGCTCGGATGACATGCGGGTACACGAATCTGACCCGAGAGCGATCATGCGCAAGTGGGGAGCTCTCACCACCGAGGTTGCCTCAGAAGTGACGCCGATCCGGCTGCTCATGCGCTCGGCCGCCGCCACCGATCCGGCCATGGCAGCGCTGCTCAAAGACATGAACGACGAGCGCCTCAAGCGGATGCGACACCACGCCCGCTTTTTGGCAAACCGCGGCTACTTGCGAGATGGCGTTTCGGTGGCCCAGGCCACCGACGTCTTATGGACGTGCAGCTCAGCCGAAATCTACGAACTACTCGTCCTCGAGCGTGGGTGGTCCTTACCACGATTTGGCCGGTTCATCGCCGAATTCATGATAGCCGCATTGGTACCTGAGCTTCCATAAACGATGCCGCGCCGCTTTGCTCCCTCGGCGATCGTGGCGATTAAGAGCACGCTCCGAAAGAGTCTGTTCTTTTTGAGAAGTCTCTCACGTACTTCTCATGTTGTTCTCATTCCTCGTGGACAAGGTGTCCCTTGACAGGTAGTTCCCTAGAGTTCGGAGGTGGAAGGAAGTTATGAGTGCACACTTGAGCCTCAATCGGTTCTTGCGCGTCGGGGTCATGCTATTTGCGTTCGGCCTCATCTTCGTCGGCTTCACCGGAGAAGCTGCGCACGCGGGACAGCACGAGGGATCTCCTTGCGCAAGAAGACGACGATGACGACGATGGCGATGATGGCGGTCAGGCACCTGTCGGCGGCGTCGACACCGGCGCAGGTGGAACCGCATCTTCTAATGGCGGCGCACTGCCATTCATTCTTGGTGGCGGTGGTGCCGTACCTTTGGCAGGGGCCGGTACGGCTCTGCGTCGACGGTTTTCCGCTTAACGCATGTTGCAGGAGGCAAGCATAGCGAGGAAGGAGCGACGCTGGTCCGCCAAGAGGATCGCGCCGCTTCTCCTTGCACTCCTCTCACCTCTGCTTGTGGATCGGGTTCTCGATCTTCGAACGAAGAATCGACCTCCCGGTCCACGAGGCAGAGGGACGTTCAGGAGCCAAGGCGCAAACCAGAGACGAACGACCGACAGGCCAAGCCAGGGGCGGCCAAGAAGATGGAGCCGGTCGTCCCCGCCCAGCTCGTCATCCCCTCAATTGGCGTTTCGGCCTCGCTGTTACGACTGGGCCTGAGATCGGACGGAACGCTTGAGGTTCCGGAGAACTTCGCTCTCACCGGCTGGTGGTCGGGCGGGGCAACTCCAGGCGAGCGAGGACCGGCGGTCATCGTCGGACTTATTGACTCCAAGACCGGGCCGGCGGTCTTCTACCGACTCCGCTACCTCAGCGCCGGAGACAAGATAAAGGTCATCGGCCGGGATCGCTCCATCGTTTGGTTCGAGGTAGAACGGCTGGAGCAGCATCCCAAAGACTTCTTCCCAACGGAGCGCGTCTATGGCGACACTCACACCTCCACGTTGAGGCTCGTTACGTGCGGCGGCGAATTCAACGACTCCACGGGTCACTACCTTGACAACATCATCGCGTTCGCGTCACTAGCGAGGAGTTGAGGTTGACTTCCCAAGGAGTGGATCTCCCCGGCAAGGGTGGGTATTGACCGGCGAGGACGTGGGTACCGCACTTGAGGCGATCCATCTGAGCCGCCGTTGCGAGCCGAAACCGAGACGGGCGCCTCGCCCGTAGGATGCTCCAATGTCCGATGTGCATCCTCACCAACTCGTCTCCAATCTCAGCACCCAGTGGCAAGACGTCGAAACTCGCTTTCACGAGGCCTACTGGGAATCGCAGGTGCGCGCCACTCCCGAGTCCGAGCAGGCCCGGACCGATCTCGAGCTGGAGCTGCGAGAGCTCAAGGGGGATGCTGAGCTATTGCGAGCGGTCGAGGACGCGCTCGCCACCGAACTGCACGAGCCTCACCTGCGGCGTCAGCTCGAGGTCATGCGTTTATCCCTCCTTGGAAACCAGATGAGTCCCGGACAGCGAAGCCGCATCGTCGAGCTGTCGAGTGCGGTCGAGGGTGACTTCGCCTCCTTTCGCCCCACGATCGAAGGCCGCCCTGTGACAGACAACGACATTCTCAAGATTCTCGCGAACTCGTCGGACGAGGGCCTGCGGCGTCGGGCTTGGGAAGCATCCAAGGAGATCGGCGCACGTGTCTCCGATCGGGTGCGGGAGCTTGCCCGCACCCGTAACGAAATCGCCATCGACCTAGGTTTCTCAGACTACTACCGGATGTCCTTGCGCCTGCAGGAGCTCGATGAGTCGTGGCTGTTCGAGACTTTGGATCAGCTCGAACGGCTTACCTCAGAGCCATTCCGGGCGTGGAAGCAGCAGCTCGATGCCACCCTTTGCGAGCGCTTCGGTGTCGATAAGGTCTACCCATGGCATTACGCCGATCCCTTCTTTCAGCACCTCCCCGCGGCCGGGGGACTGAACCTGGACGAATCGCTTGGTCAAACCGATGCGGCCGATGTCTCTCAGCGAACCTTCGGTGCCTGGGACATCGATCTCGGCTCGATTCTCGACGGCTCAGATCTGTATCCGCGCGCTGACAAGTGCCAGCATGCGTTCTGCATCGACATCGATCGCGGTGGTGACGTGCGCATCCTTGCCAACGTCGTGCCGGGCGAGCGCTGGGTCGAGACCATGCTGCACGAGTCGGGGCACGCGGCCTACGACATCTCGATCGATCGCCGCCTTCCTTATCTGCTGCGCCGCCCGGCCCACATCTTCGTGACCGAGGCGATCGCCATCCTGTGCGGCCGCCTGGTTCGAGACCGGCGTTGGCTGACGAAGACCGCCAGGCTCGACGAGAAAGACGTCGATGCTCTGTTGTCCGGCCTGGCTCACGCCGCCGCGGCCGAGAGGGTTCTGTTCGCTCGCTGGGGCCTCGTTATGACCCATTTCGAACGCGACCTCTACTCGGATCCGGAGGCGGACCTCGAGGCGCGCTGGTGGGAGCTCGTCGAGCGCTTTCAGCTAGTGCAGGCGCCGCCGGACCGGAGGGCCCCCGATTGGGCGGCCAAGGTCCACGTGGCGGTGGCCCCCGTCTACTACCACAACTATCTGCTGGGAGAGCTGCTGGCGTCTCAGATCGAGGGCGTCTGCGAGCGGGACGCAGGCGGCGTCCCGGGCTCGGCGCGCGCCGGGGAGCTGCTGCGCAACAAAATCTTCGAGATCGGTGCATCGCTGCGCTGGGACGAGCTCATCGTGCAGGCCACCGGGCGCCCCCTGGCGGCCGACGATTTCGCCGCGTCGCTTGCTTAAGGCCATCCGGCCCGAGGTAGTCAACGCGCGGGGTCCACGTGCCACAGGCTCATCTCAGCTACCGAAAACGGTGGTCCACGTGCGACTGTCGCATTTCAACTACCGCGCAGCCAGCTGAGATCAGCGGGGATCGATTCACCGCCCGGGTGGTCCGACGAGACGCGAGGGCTACAACGCAGCCGTGCGCCGGAAACGGGCGTAGATAGAGCTCGCTTTGGGGGAGATGAACACCACGCTCGCCGCTCCCACGGAGCCGATCGAGACCGGCACCGTGACGTTTCCGACCCGCTTGCGCGATACCTGCGTGGCAAGCACTCCGAGCCGGAACAGGTCCTCGGCGGAGATATCGCTGCGGGTGTGACGCCGGGTGATGTCGATCCAGTCGAACAATGCGGCGGGATCTCGTTCGACTTCCTTGCGGAGCTTGGCCAGCAGAAATAAAAGAAAGCGGGCTTGGTTGGTCGATCGGGCAATGTCGCCCGAGGCAAACACCTTTCGAGTTCTCACGTAGGCGAGCGCCCCTCCGGCGTGCAGCACGTGCGTGCCCTTGCGCAGGCGCGCGCCGGACCCGCCGGGGTCGAAGATATCTTGGCTGAGATGGATCTTGACTCCTCCGAGCATGCGCATCACACCCCTGAAACCCTCGAAGCCCGTCATGACCCAGAGGTCGAGCCGGATGCCGGTGAGGCTCTCCACGGTGCGCGCCATTAGCTGAGGCCCGCCCTGATAGAGGGCCTCGTTGATTCGTCCCATGCCGTGACCGGGGATATTGATCCACGAGTCACGCGGAAAGTTGAGGATGCCGCCTTTCATCGTCTTGGTGTTGAGCCCGATGACATGAAGCGCGTCGGCTCGGGAGCGATCGGGATTCCCGACGCGAGCGTCGTTTCCAATCACAAGCACGAAGACCTTGCCCTTGGTGGGCTGGAAGCTGTGGTGCACGGGGCCTGCGACCACCGGCCCTGCGGCGACTCGAGGAACGGAGCGAGGAGGGCCGATCAGCTGGAAGCAGGTGATCAGGACGCACAGAAACACGAGCAGAGCAAGGGTACGGCGGATCACGACTTGCCCCGGCTTAGCTTGAGTGGTCGTCTGCTCATGTCGAAGGCGGCGATCTTCCAGCCCTGCTCCTTTCGCTCGAGCCACAGCCGGGCTCGATGCGAGAGCTTGAACTTGCGTTCACCCTGAATCCCACTCGCCACCACCGTGACCTGTGCCGAAGCTCGGCGGGCACTGTCCGCCTGAAGCCCGATGAGGGCCCTGCGCCACAGGAGGCGAACGCTCTCTGATCCCTGGGGAAGAGTGGCGTGGGTCTCTTGAAAGGCGCGCCAAGCGAGATCGGTGAAGGAGCGAGCCGGCCGCTCCTGGTCGAGGAAGATCGCGTCGTAGGCAGCTCTTACGGCCCGCTTGACCTTGGGCCGTTGAGCCTCGAGACGTGCTTTGGCCTGCTTGGAGAGCCGCTCAGGCCTGCCCGCTCTGCTCACGCGCAGCTTCCAGGGTGCGTGGTCAATCTTCGGAGCGGTCCGAGGCGGCTCCGAGCGCCCTTTTCCCAGGCCCCCGAACACCTCGATCGGCGAGCGGCCCTCGCCGCCCACCGCGGCCACCCAAATCAGGGCCACCGCCACAATCGCCACGGAGGCGGCCCCTATCCATATGCGCTTGTCGGAAGGCAGATTTGCGCTCAAAGATCCCCTCGATCTGGCAGGCTGGGCAGGTTATCGCGTCTTCTGTCGGTACGTTCCGAAGCTTGCTATCTCCGGCCCCCGTGGAGCCGAGAGTAGGATTCCGAACTCTCTCACCGCCATAGGCAATTCGCTCTAGGAGGACGGCAATGGAACTGGGCATAGACGTACGACGGCTCAACTCGTTCGCCGTCGTCGACGTCAAGGGCGAGGTTGACGTCTACACCGCTCCCAAGCTGCGGGAACAGCTCATCGAGCTCGTTTCTGAGGGCTCCTACGATATCGTCGTCAACCTCGAGGGAGTGGACTTTCTCGACTCCACAGGTCTCGGCGTGTTGGTGGGTGCTCTTAAGCGAGTCAAGGCCCACGACGGGGGCCTGGCGCTCGTTTGCACTCAGGACAAGATCCTCAAGATCTTCAAGATCACGGGGCTGACCAAGGTGTTCCCCATCTACAACAGCGTCGAGGACGCCGCCTCCGAGCAGGAATAATTGCCGGCAGGCGCTCTCCGTATTTTTGCGGGTTGACTTTTTGAGTGCCCAAAACAATACTTGGGCGACTTGAAAAAGATACTCATCGCTCTCACCAAACCGGATCGCGAGATGTTGAAGGCGATCTACCGCCTCTCCAAGGGGGGCGGGTTCGCGCACACAGGGGCGCTGGCGGACGCGATCGGCCTGTCTCCGGGGACCGTCACCACGACCGTCAAGAGGCTCGCCGAGAGAAATCTGCTCGAGCATCAGCCCTATCGTGGAGTGGAGCTGACGACAGCCGGACGGCGGGCCGCAGTGGCGGCCATCCGCCGTCATCGCATCGTCGAGCGCTTTCTCTCGGACATGCTCGGCTACGCCTGGAACGAGGCGGACCGCCTTGCCGGAGCGTTCGAGCACGAGCTTCCTCAGGAGGTGGAGGAGCGAATGTTCGTGGCGATGGACCGGCCTGCGACCTGTCCGCACGGTTTTCCCATCCCCGAGCCGGACGTCTCCCACATTCCCGAGATGCCGACCCTGTACGCGCTCGAGCCGGGGGCCGAGGCGGTCGTAGCGATGCCGGGCTCAACCGACCCGGAGGTGGTGAAGTTTCTCGACGCCATGGGCCTCAGGCCCGGTGTCAGGGTGCTGATCAAGGAGAAGCATCCCTTCGATGGACCGCTGGTGATGAGGGTTGAGGGCGAAGACCGCACCATCGGGGAAAAGGTGGCGAGTCAGATCTTCGTCAGAGTCCTGTCGGACTCGGATGAGGGCACTAACGGAGCAGGAAAGTTGAAGGAACAGCCGGTATGAGGCTCCTCAGATGGCCTTCCGGCTCAGGGCGGATCGGGTTTAAGACGGAGACAGAAGGGAGCCTGGGATAGATGTCACATTTTTTGTTGGCCGCAGAGGGCGGCTATCAGGAGTTCAGCCTGGGGGCCGGCGAGATGTTCTGGCTGTACTTCTCCGCCCTGACTGCGCTGATCGCACTCGCGACTGGATTCATGCTCATGAAAGGGGTCCTGGCCGCAGACCAGGGCACGCCGAAGATGCGCGAGATCGCAAACGCCATCCAGGAGGGCGCCCTCGCCTACCTGAAGCGGCAGTTCAAAACTATTGCTGTTATTACCGTGCCGCTCGCGGCGATCGTCTTTCTCACTAGCACAACCGTGCTTATGCCCGGCGGGGGGACGGCGCTCAACTACTTCGAGTCCGGCCTGTATCGGACCCTCGCGTTCGTCGCGGGAGCTTTCATGTCGGGCCTTACCGGCTTCATCGGGATGAGCCTTGCGGTGCGGGGAAACGTCCGCACCGCGGCGGCGGCCCGCTCCGGCTCGCTTCCGGCGGCGCTCAAAGTGGCGTTCCGCACGGGAGGAGTTGCCGGCATGTTCACAGTCGGCCTCGGGCTCCTGGGAGCCACCGTGATCATCTTGATCTTCCAGAACACCTCGTCCGCAATCCTGATCGGATTCGGCTTCGGCGGATCTCTGCTCGCCCTCTTCCTCCGAGTCGGTGGCGGCATCTTCACCAAGGCGGCCGACGTCGGCGCCGACCTCGTCGGCAAGGTCGAGGCCGGGATCCCAGAGGATGACCCCCGCAACCCCGCCACTATCGCCGACAACGTCGGGGACAACGTGGGCGACTGTGCGGGAATGGCCTCCGACCTCTTTGAGAGCTACGAGGTCACGCTGGTTGCATCGATCATCCTCGGCGTGGCGGCTTTCAACTCCATCGGCGCGAACCCCGCACTGGGACTGATCTTTCCGGTCATTGCCCGTGCCATCGGCGTGCTCGCCTCCATCGTCGGCGTCTACATGGTGCGCGCTACCGACAACGACAAGACCGCCATGGCGCCGATCAACAGGGGCTTTCTCTCAGCCGGCATCCTGACCGTAATCGGGACCTTTCTCGTGGCTCAGTTCTACGTTGGCAACGACCATGGGAACGAGGGCTGGAAGGTCTTCTTCGCAGTAGTCTCGGGCTTGGTGCTTGCCCAGGTCGTGAGCCGGCTTACCGAGTACTTCACTTCGACCGAAACCGCTCCCGTTCGCGAGATCGCCGAAGCCGCCCGGACCGGGCCCGCCACGACGATCTTGTCGGGAATCTCCTCAGGTCTGGAGTCCTCGGTGTGGGCGGTGATCGCCATCGCCGGTGCCCTCGGAGTGGCCCTCTTCCTGGGTGGGGGAAACCTCCAGTTCTCCCTCTATCTCGTGGCACTGACGGGCATGGGCATGCTCGCGACCACCGGGGTCGTCGTGTCCGAGGACACCTTCGGCCCCGTTGCCGACAACGCGGCCGGCATCGCCGAGATGTCGGGTGAGTTCGATGGCGACGCCGAGCGCATCATGGTCGGCCTCGACGCGGTGGGCAACACCACCAAGGCCGTGACCAAGGGTTTCGCCATCGGCTCCGCTGTGATCGCGGCAGTGGCCCTGTTCGCCTCGTTCATCGAGACGATCGGCTCGGAGTTCGACATCGAAGCCACCGGCTCCGCATTGTTCAACAATCCACTCACTCAGATCAACGTCGCCGACCCGAAGACGTTCATCGGACTGTTAATCGGCGGCTCTGTGCCGTTCCTGTTCAGCTCTCTGGCCATCAGAGCCGTGGGCCGCACCGCCTCGATCGTGGTCCAGGAAGTTAGGCGGCAGTTCAAAGAGAAACCCGGGATCATGGAAGGAACCGAGCGACCCGAGTACGGACGCGTCATCGACATCTGCACCGCGGCTTCGCTCCGGGAGCTTGCAACACCGGCGCTGCTGGCGGTGCTGACTCCTGTGATCGTGGGCTTCGGGATCAGCTATCTGGCGCTGGGAGGCTTTCTTGCTGCTGTAATCCTCACCGGTCAGCTTATGGCGAACTTCCTCAGCACCTCCGGCGGGGCGTGGGACAATGCCAAGAAGTACATCGAAGATGGCAACGAGGGAGGCAAGGGGTCAGAGGCTCACAAGGCGGCGGTCATCGGGGACACCGTGGGAGACCCCTTCAAGGACACGGCAGGGCCTGCCCTGAACCCGCTCATCAAGGTAATGAACCTAGTATCGCTGTTGATCCTGCCTGCGGTCATCAACCTGCGAGAGAACGTCACAGCCCGGTACCTCATAGCCGGCATTGCGCTGGCTGTACTGCTTGCCTCGATCGCGTTCAGCAAGCGCAAGGCGAAGGCCATGGATGAGGAGCCGGTGCCCTCGTCTCCTGAGCCTGCGGCGGCAACCTCCTGAGAGGTCTCATCCCCTAGCAGTAGTCCGTAAGCAGGGGAGTGGTCAGGATGCGACTGTCGCACGTCGGCCACCATTTCCGGTGGTTCCTGTGCGACTGTCGCACGCCAGCCACCGCGGGTAGCTCTCAGCGAGCAGCATTCGGGGGGTGGCCTCAGTCCTCAATGTGGTAGGGGACTGAGACCGCCACCACGCCGCGCTCGAACAGCAGGCGGCTCTTGATGATGAGGGCGGTCTGGCCGTGCAGCAGCTGATGACGGCGCTTAGAGACTATGAACTCCGGCATCACCACCGTGACCACCCGCTTGACCCCGTCGGGCTTGAACCTGTGCACGTAATCGATCAACGAGCCCCCTATGTCTCTGAAGGGGGAATCGTCGATCTCGAGCGGATGGGGTATGCCCGAGGCGAGCCAGTCGTTGCCGAGCCTCTCGGTCGCGGCGGGGTCGAGCCCGAACGATACCGCTCTGAGGTCGGTGGGCCGCAGTGTCTCGGCGTACTCGATCGCCTGCAGCGTGGCGTTGTGGACCCCGGCCACGAGCACCAGGACATAGTTGCGGGCGGGCTCGATCGAGCGGTGAGCCCCGCTGCCTGCGGCAGCCTCCGAGCGGTCGAGGGGAACGTCCAGCACCTGGATCCCCGGCTCGCGCAAGAAAGAGGCCTTGAGTCGCTGCAGCCCGGGCTGTCTCAGGATCTGCCACAGGCCCTTCGACTGGAGCATCTCGGGCACCACCAGAGTGAGGAAGTCGTCCCGCCCCAGGTCCTTGCGCAGCGACCGCAGGTGTTTCTTGAGCCGGGCCTTGCGTGACTCCCCCGTGGGGATCACCGCCAGCTCGACCTGAGGCGCGAGCTTCGCCCACTCGTCCTGCACGGAGTCGTCGAAGGCCACCGCATGCAGGTCGGCGGGTCGCACCGAGCGCGCGTAGCCGACGGCGCGGGCGGTGGCGGCATCGACCCGCTCGACCAGGATGACCATGTGCTGATGCCCCGGCCTGCGATCGGCGGGCACGCGCTCGGGATGGGCGAGCTGGGCCCTGAGCTCGGTGTAGTGACGGTGCACCGAGCGCATCGCATAGATCATCACCGGGATGGCGGCGATGACGACGTAGGCCCCCTCCAAGAACTTGCTCTGGATCACGACTATGAGAACGACCGCGGTGAGCGTCGCTCCGAACCCGTTGATGGCGGCGCTTCGCCTCCAGCCCTTCTCGCGTGACTTTCTCCAGTGCACCACCATGCCCGCCTGCGACAAGGTGAAGGAGATGAACACGCCCACCAGATAGAGCTGGATGAGGTGGTTGAGCGTGGCGTCGAAGATGACTATCAGCAAGCAGGCGAAGAAGGTGAGGATGATCACGCCGTTGGAGAACACGAGGCGATCGCCGCGGTTCATGAGCTGGCGCGGCAGGAAGCGATCGACCGCGAGGATCGAGGTCAGGTTCGGGAACCCGGCGTAAGCGGTATTAGCGGCCAGAAACAGGATTGCGGCGGTCAGAGCATTGATGACGAAGAAGAACAACCCTTCCCCGAATATCGCTGCAGTCATCTGCGCGATCACCGTCCGTTCAGAGGTATGTGTGAATACAACCTCTGTGCTCCTGGCCAGCCACGAAGTGCCGATGAACAGGGAGATGGAGATCGAGCCCATAATCACCAGAGTCATGGCGGCATTCTTGGACTGAGGGTAACGAAAGGCGGTGACGCCGTTAGATATGGCTTCGACTCCGGTCAATGCGGTCGTTCCGGCGGAGAACGCCTTGAGCACTAACAAGAGCGTGACGGCGCCGGCGGCACCCCCGTATCCCTCCGGTGTGTCGACCACAGGGCACCCCCCGAGGCACTTTATGAGCCCGGTGCCCAGGAGCACGTACATGCAGAGGATGAACCCATAGGTCGGGAGGGCAAAGAAGGTGCCGGACTCGCGTACCCCTCGAAGGTTGGCGAGTGCCACGAGGAGGACGAAGAAGATACCCAGAGGAACCTTGTAGTCGGCCAGCTGCGGCGCGGACGAAACGAGAGCGTCCACTCCGGCGACGGTAGAAACGCTCACAGTAAGCACGTAGTCCAACAGCAAAGCCGCGGCAGCAAGCAGCCCTGGATACATCCCCAGGTTGTCGTAGGAGACGATGTAGGCGCCGCCGCCGTTGGGATAGGCAGCCACGGTCTGCCGGTAGGACAACACGACAATGGCCAGCAGCGCCGCCACGGCAATCGATATGGGGACGACGTTTGCGACCGCGGCCGCCCCGACGACCCCTAGCACGAGGATGATCTCGCCGGTTGCGTATGCGACCGATGACAGCGCATCGGAGGAAAACACCGGCAGCGCGATGGTCTTGGGCAGCAATGTGTGTCCGAGCTCGCCCGAGGCCATCGGGCGGCCGACCAGGATGCGCTTGAAAGCGGCTTGCGTCTTCATCGGCGGAACTTAACCGCGTTCAGGGCCGGGGACGAGCTGGTACTCGGGATTCAAGATGACCTTCTCCTCGTCGATACCGACCCCCACCATGCCCTCGATCACCAAACCGACCCCCAGACGAATTCCGGACATGCTCTGCCGCCCCAGCCATTTGGCGACGATCTCCCCGGAGCCGTCGATCACGGTGGCCTCGATGCAGCCGGAACCCTGACGAGGGTCGATCCGAATGTTCTGGATCACTCCGGCGACCTTGTGCCGGTGCTGTTCGGACGCATCAGCAATCGGGGTGGCTCCCGATATCGTCTCGGCCCATTTCCTCAGATTCTCGGAGCGAGCGGCCTCGGGGGGCTTGGTCAGCCTGTCGAGCCAGCCGGGGTTGTTAGACACGAGGGAGAAGTATGTCAGTATCTCCGCGCCAT
Source organism: Actinomycetota bacterium (assembly GCA_035646635.1). GTDB lineage: Bacteria > Actinomycetota > CADDZG01 > CADDZG01 > WHSQ01 > JACDAL01. The sequence goes on from DASRPA010000209.1 coordinate 23,312, forward strand.
TCGCGTATCCGAGACGGAGCCTGATATCTCCGCCGCCGGGTGGAAAGGAGCTCGCCACGTGCACGTAATCATCGCCGGCTGCGGCCGCGTGGGCTCGGACCTCGCCTCAAGCCTCGAATCCGCCGGGCACTCGGTGGCTGTGATCGACAAGAACCCCCGGGCGTTCGAGCGGCTCAGGGAGTCCGTCGAGGGCCGGCGGGTGGTCGGCTTCGCCTTCGACCGCGACGTGCTGGAAGAGGCGGGGATCTCGGAAGCGAATGCCTTCGCCTCGGTTACGAGCGGAGACAACTCGAACATCGTCTCAGCGCGCGTCGCCCGCGAGCATTACCGCATTCCTCAGGTGATCGCTCGCATCTACGATCCTCGTCGCGCCCAGGTATATCAGCGACTCGGAATCCAAACGGTAGCGACGGTGAGATGGACTACCGATCAGATGCTGCGCTTTCTCGTGCCCGAAGACGTGCCGGTCGAGCACACGGTCGACAACGGCGAGGTCATCATCGTGGCACTTGCCGCCCCCTCCGAGGTGATCGGCAAAGCCGGCTCGGACCTGGACGTCGCAGGGCATCGTCGAGTGGTCGCAGTTAGCCGTTTCGGCGTACCTCGTATACCCGACGGTGAATTGACGATTCAGGACGGCGACATCCTTCACATCGCCGTAGTGCGGGCGGACGGGGCTTCGCTCCGGGAGCAGCTCAAAGAGACGGGCAGACAGGCATGACCAGGAAGTGCATGCGAATCGCAATCGCCGGGGCCGGTAACGTCGGAACGTATGTCGCGGGCGACCTTCACGCGAAAGGACATGAAGTCCTTCTCATCGAACAGAACAAAGAAGTCGTCCAGCATCTCAAGGAGGAGCTCGGCGTCACCTGGATCGTAGGCGATGCCTGTGAGCTCTACACTCTGGACGCGGCGGTCCTTACGTCGTGCGATGTCATGGTTGCGGCCACCGGGGACGATGAGGACAACCTCGTGATCTCCCTTCTCGCAAAGCAGGAGTTCGGCGTGCGCCGGGTAGTGGGGCGCGTCAACCATCCCGACAACGAGTGGTTGTTCACCGAGAGCTGGGGTGTCGATGTAGCAGTCAGCACTCCACACCTGCTTACCTCCCTGGTAGAGGAGGCGGTCTCCACGGGAGACCTTGTCAGGCTGTTGAAACTCGAGCAGGGAAAGGTGGCGCTGCTCGAGGTGACTCTGGCGGAAGGCTCGCCCGCCGAAGGCAAGACCGTAGGCGACCTCGAGATGCCGCCGGACTGCACATTGGTGGCCATCGTGCGGGATCGCCACGTAATTGCCCCGACCTCGGATACGCAGTTGAGCGTCGGCGACGAGGTCTTGGCGCTTGCCACCTCAGAGGCCGAGTCGGACTTGAGAGAGGTTCTCGCGGGAGACGAGGAGTGAACCGCGAGGAGGGCCGCGCTTTGGTCGAGAAGTACGCCGAGAAGGACACGACCATCCGCCACCTCGTCTCGGTCGAAGGTGTCATGCGGGCGCTTGCGAGGCACTTCGGTGAGGACGTCGAGCGCTGGGGACTGGCCGGGATGTTTCACGACCTGGATCAGGATCAGACTCACGACGACATCGCCCGCCATGGCTATCAGTCGGTCGAATGGCTCGAGGCGGAGGGTTACGGCGACTCTGAGGTTCTCAACGCGATCCTGGCTCACGGTGAGGAGCGTTACCAGACGGACCTCATGTCCCGCTCCATAGTTCACGCCGACGGTGTCTCGGGACTCCTGGTCGCCTGCGCCCTGGTGCGCCCTCAGCGGGCGGAGGGCATGAAGGTGTCCTCGGTGAAGAAGAAGCTCAAGGAGAAGTCGTTCGCCCCGGGCGTGGAGCGGGACAAGATCAGGGGGGTGGAGGAATCGATCGGAGTACCGATGGACGAGTTCATCGCGATCTCGATCACGGGCCTCCAGGAGGTGGCGCCAGAGATCGGCCTTGCCTGACCGCCGATGACGCTGCCGAGTGGTGGGATCGCGAAGCAACCATTAATTACCACTCGACGTCTCGGCCCCGAGCTTCCGGTTGCGCCGGCGTCTTAGGTACCACAGTGCCATTCCCACGACTAGGAGTCCTGCGATGACGAATGTGGGCCCGTTGAAATAGCCGAGGGCTTTCTCCCAGTTGTCTTTGACGACCACGCCGAGGTAGGCGAGACCGAAGGTCCAGGGGACGACACCGAGGAAGGTATACAGTGTAAACTTAGCGAAGGGCATCCGTGCGATCCCCGCGGGGAGAGAGATGAAGGTCCTGATCACCGGCAGGAGCCGGCTGAAGAAGGTCGCCGCCTCTCCGTACTTTTCCCACCACACCTCGGCCCGGTCGATGTCGTGGCTGCGGATCAGGATGTACTTGCCGTAGCGGTCGAGCAGCTCCCGGCCGTAGAAACGACCGGCCGCGTAAGCGACCCACGAGCCGACGAGGTTGCCGAAGACGCCGGCGGCCGTGACCCAGTAGAGGTTAAGGGTGCCTTCGGCCGAGTACCAGCCCCCCACCAGCATGGTCACCTCTGAGGGGAACGGGATGCAGGCCGATTCGGCGAGCATGAGCAAAAAAATGGCCGCATAGCCATACTGGATGACCCAGTCCTTCATGAGCTGAACGATGACTTCCATTAGGCTCGATGGTACTTTGCGAGGTTTGTTGGCAAATCCCTGCAGGTAATCAGCTGGAGAGGGCTTGTGGAACAATCGCCGCCGTGGCAGCGTTCTCGCAGCATGAGCGATCCGCTGGAGGATCGCGTGGATAAGAGTCGGCTGGTCAAGGCGGTGACCGGGCTGGACGATGTGGGGAGTACGGCGGACTAGCCGGTGCCCGACAGAACGCCTCTCAAGAGATCAGGAGTGATGTGTCAAAGAATCTGGTAATCGTCGAATCGCCTGCCAAGGCGAAGACGATCGAAAAATACATGGGCAAGGACTTCACGGTCCTCGCCTCCATGGGCCACGTCCGCGACCTTCCCAAGTCCGATTTTGGCATCGATATCGACGGTGGCGTCCACCTCCGCTACCAGGCCCTTGGGCAAGCGAATGCCAAGAAGGCCATCGCCGCCATTCGCAAGGCGGCGAAGGAGAGCGAGACGGTGTGGCTGGCCCCCGACCCCGACCGCGAGGGCGAGGCCATCGCCTGGCACGTCGCCGAGCTGATCAAGCTCCCGGCAGACAGGACCCGGCGGGTCTCCTTCAACGAAATAACCGAGCGGGCCGTCACCGCAGCCTTCGGCAGCCCCCGGTCGATAGACATGGATCTCGTGGATGCGCAGCAGGCTCGCCGGGCGGTTGACCGCATCGTGGGCTACAAGCTCTCCCCGCTGCTGTGGCGAACCGTGGGCCCCAACCTTTCGGCGGGACGGGTCCAGAGTGCGGCCTTGCAGCTTGTGGTCCTCAGAGAGCGAGAGATACGCGCCTTCAAGCCGCGCGAATTCTGGGACATCAGAGCCTCGCTCGAGACGGCAGAGGGTTCTCGTTTCGTGGCCGCGCACCCATATTCGGAGAAGGACAAGTTCAATCTCGCTACCGGGGAGCAGGCCTCCGAGGTCGTCGAGCGAACCAGTCCCGGCCCCTGGACGGTGTCGGCGGTTCGCAAGACGGAGCGGACGCGCAAGCCGCCCGCTCCCTTTAGGACCTCGACCCTGCAGCAGGCGGGCTCGAGCAGCCTCGGCTTTCCGACCTGGAAGACGATGAAGCTGGCCCAGTCCCTCTACGAGGCGGGCCACATCACGTACATGAGGACGGACTCGACCAACCTGTCTCAGGACGGCCAGGCGGAGATCTCACAGGTTGTAAGAGAGCGCTGGGGCGCTCGCTACCATCAGGCCCGCAAGTTCGCGGCGAAATCGAAGGGCGCCCAGGAGGCGCACGAGGCCATCCGGCCCGCCTCGGCGGCACGTGCCCCTGAGGCCCTCGCCTCCGAGCTGGAGCGCGACTCTCTGAGGCTCTACGAAATGATCTGGCAGAGAACGATGGCCTCCCAGATGTCCGATGCCGTCTACGACGCCACTTCGGTGGACGTCCTATCGGGCGGCGTCACCTTCCGTGCCACCGGACAGATCCTCAAGTTCGACGGATACCTCAAAGTCTACCTGCACCGGCGCGACGACGAGCCGGAGGAGGCGGAGGGGCTGCTCCCCGACCTCGAGGAGGGCCAGGCCCTTACTCTCCGGGCAATTGAGCCTGAGCAGCACTTCACGCAACCTCCGCCTCGCTACACCGAGGCGACCCTGGTAAGGGAGATGGAGCGGCTCGGCATTGGGCGGCCGTCGACCTACGCCCCCACGGTGCAGGTGCTGTCCAACCGCGAATACGTTCGCTCGGAGAGCCGGAGGCTCCATCCCACGGCACGCGGTGAAGTCGTGGTCGAACTCCTCGAGGCCCATTTTCCGGAGTTCGTCGATCCCGATTTCACCGCTCGGATGGAGACCGAGCTAGACGACATAGCCGAAGGTGAGAAGGAGATGGTCCCCGTCGTGAGGGCCTTCTTCGAGTCCTTCTCGGCGCTCGTCGAAGAGCAGCAGGACAAGATGAGCCGGCCCGAGCGTCCCACCGACAAGGTGTGTCCCGAATGTGGCCGTCCCGTGGTTGAGAAGTTCGGCAAACACGGGATGTGGTTCCTGTCCTGCTCCGGCTTCCCCGAATGCAGATGGTCTAAGCAGCTTGATGAGTCCGGCGAGCCGCTTCCCGACCCCGAGGCGACGGGCGAGCGCTGTCCTCGCTGCGAGGCCGAGCTGGTGACCAAGACCGGTCGCTTCGGGCCGTTCGTCGGATGCTCGAACTACCCGGACTGCAAGTACATCAAGAAAGAGCCGCCCAGGGAGACGGGCGAGCCGTGCCCCGATTGCGGGGAGCCGTTGGTCGAGCGACAAGGCCGCTTCGGGCCCTTCGTCGGTTGCTCGACTTACCCCAAGTGCCGCTACATCAAGAAGGAGAAGCGAGAAGGCACGGCCGGAGGTGCCAAGGGCAAGGGGACGAAGGCCAAGTCCTCCAAGAAGACGACGCGGAAATCAACTGCCAAGTCCACCAAGAAGAAGACCACGGCTAAGAAGACCTCGAAGAAGTAGGGCCCGGTCCGGGGCCCGCCCCAACTTTGTCGCCGCACCACCCGTGACGTGGTCAGGGCCACAAAGTTCGCCCGCAAGCGTTCCCCCAGCCCTGCCAGCCCCTGCCCCGGCCCCCCGCCGGACCCCAGGCTCCGGGAAAACCCCGGGATTCCTCCAGGCTCACCACGCTCGTCGCCACCTGTCTCTAAGATGAGGAGGCCACCAAGCAAGGGAGGAATCATCCAGGAAGCTCCCAAGAGGAGCGGTCTTCACGTCGTCACCGCCTCCGAGCGGGAGGCCGGTTACGCCGCGCTGTTCCGCAACGGCACCTTCGTCCGCTTCTTCTCGGCCCAGGCGGTGTCGAGCCTCGGCGACTGGATCGGACTCATCGCCATAGCGGTGTTCGCTCAAACTCGCTTTGGGACGATCGCCGTCGGGGTGGTGATGATGGCAAGGGTCCTTCCCGGCTTCCTGGTGGGGCCGCTGGCCGGGGTCCTGGCGGATCGCTGGGACCGCAAAAAAACCATGGTGGCCGCCGACCTCGGCAGGGGCCTGCTCGTCTTCTCCCTCCCGTTCGTCCCCAACCTCGCTTACTTCATCGTTGTCTCCGCCCTGCTGGAGTCGCTGACTCTTTTGTGGGGACCCGCCAAGGACGCTTCGCTTCCGCACTTCGTCGACCGCGCCCAGCTCACCCACGCCAATTCCCTGTCGCTGATCGCGATTTATGGACCGTGGCCGCTGGCTTCCATACTGTTCGCCTCGCTGGCCGGCTTGGGGTCCTTTGTCGGCGATCACGTCGAGGTCATGCGGGGGCTCTCGGACAGCCCTGAGGCGATGGCGCTGTGGGTCGACGCGCTCACGTTCGCGTTCTCGGCCGTCATGGTCTCGACGCTTGCGATTCCTTCCTCCAAGACCGGGGCGGGCCGGTTCGATCTGAGGGCGGTGAAGCGGGACCTGATCGAAGGGTTGCAGTTCGTCGGCGCTCACAAGCAGGTCCGTTCGTGGATGCTCGGCATCGCCTTCACGTTCACGGCTGCGGGGGGCGTGGTTTCACTTGGACCCGAATTCACCAGCGAGATTCTGGACTCAGGCCCCAGCGCCTACGGGTTCATTATCGGCTCCTTCGGAGGCGGAATGCTTGTGGGGTTGATCGCCTCGGGCTTCCTCGCCAAGCACATGAGCAAGGACGTGTTGTTCTCCTCGAGCGTGATTCTGTTGGGGGTGGGTCTCATCCTGCTGGCGAGCACGAGCAGCGTCGGTGCCGTAGTGCCGATCGCCGCGACGCTGGGCTTTTTCGGAGGCGTCGGCTACTCGGTCGGCTACGCGCTGATGCAGGAAACCAGCGAGGAGGAGCTACGGGGCAGGACGTTCGGGGCCGTCTACACGCTCATTCGTATCGGGACCCTCATCGGGCTCGGCGTTTTCCCTCTCATCGCCGGTGCGATCGGAGACAACACAGTGGACCTGGTGGGCGGCGCCACCCTGGCCCTTCCCGGGAGCCGGGTTACGTGGTGGCTGGCCGGCCTCCTCGTGGTTGGAGGCGGCATTCTGTCGACGACCGCGATCGGCGCGCGCCGTTCTCCCGGAGCTCTACAGGCGGTGCGCAGCTCCTTTTTCGTTGTCTTCGAGGGCGGCGAGGGGGCGGGAAAGAGCACCCAGATGGCGGCCTTCGTGAGGTGGCTCCAGGCTCGCGGTGACGATGTGGTGGTGACCAGGGAGCCGGGGGGAACTCGCCTCGGAGAGAGGCTTAGAGAAGTCCTCCTGGATACCTCTTCGAGCATCGACGCACGCGCCGAGGCACTCTTGTTTGCCGCCGACCGCGCCCAGCATGCCGCTGAGGTGATCAAGCCGGCGCTGGCCAGAGGGAAGATCGTGGTATCCGATCGCTTCCTCGATTCTTCACTCGCTTATCAGGGGCTGGCACGAGGCTTGGGGCTCAACGAAGTCAATGAGCTGAGTTCGTGGGCCACGGGCGGATTAGTGCCCGATCTCGTTTTCTTGCTGACCGTCGACTCCGAGACCAGTAAAGCACGCCTGTCCGGCAAGCGCGATCGGCTCGAGCTGGAAAGTGACGACTTTCACAACAGGGTCGCGGCCGCCTACCTCGAGTTAAGCACCAAGTTCCCCGACCGTTTCGTTGTGCTCGACGGGGCCCGCTCTGCTTCTGAGGTGCACGCAGATGTCGTGGCCGAGTTCGAAGAGCGCTCGGCAGGACGTGTGGTCGCGCCCGGACGTAGCTACCAGGCCGCTCCCGGACCCGTTCCTCGATGAGCGTGTGGGACGGCCTGGCGGGACGCGCCGTTGGCGGGCTTCAACGCCAGCTGGCCCAGGGGGAGATATCCCACGCGTGGCTTCTGTCGGGGCCGTCCGGGGCGGGAAAGGGGGCGGTGTCAGACGCCATGTCGGCGGCGCTGAATTGCCTCGACGAGCCGCTCCGTGGCTGCAACCAGTGCTCTTCGTGCCGCCGGGTGTTGAGCCGGGCGCACCCCGATGTCCACCGGGTAGTGCCTGAAGGCTCCGTCATCGCGGTCGACGCCATCAGAGATGGAGTGATACCCGAGGCCACACGCTCGCCATTCGAGGGGAGATACAAGGTGTTCGTGCTCGAGCAGGCCGAGCTCATGAACGAAGCCGCGCAGAGCTCGCTGCTGAAGACGCTGGAAGAACCTCAGCCCGACACGGTGTTCATCCTGCTGTCCCATTCCGAGGAGGAGATTCTCGAGACAATCCGCTCTCGCTGCCGCATCGTGCGCCTCGAGCCCACCTCGGAGCGGCATCTAGTCGCGTTGCTAGAGCGAGAAGGAGCATCGGCCGAGACCGCCCTCATGGCGGCGCGGCTCTCCGAGGGAGACGCAGGGGCAGCTCGTCGCTGGGCTTTCGACTCCCCCATTGGCGAGCGCCGATCCCTGTGGTTGACGATTCCACGCCGCCTGCGGACGGCGACCGATGCAATCGATGCCGCCTCCGAGATTCTGGATCAGGCGCGAGCGGCGGGGGCCGCGCAGAAACGGGCGCATGCCCAGGAGACCAGAGCCCTTGCCGATGTCATCGGCGAGGGCCGCGGCACGGGCACCGCTCGTAGCGCCCTGTCCCTGCGGCATCGTCGCGAGCAGCGTCACGCCGAAGAGGCGGTGCTGGGAGAGGCCCTCGGAACCCTGGCGGGTTTCTACCGGGACGTCGTAGCCGTTCGCAGAGGCTCAACTGAGTCGGTGGCGAACCTCGACCGGGTTGACGAGCTTCAGGAGTGGGCCCGCTCCTCAGTCTCCGATGGTGCGCTGATGAGCGCAGTCGAACGGCTGATCGCAGGCAGGGCTGCGCTCCTGAGCAACGCCAACGTCCTGCTCGCGCTCGAGGCTGCGCTCGCCGAGGTCACCCGGCTCACGCAGCCTCGCGAGCATTTCTCTGAAAGCGTCTGGTGATGAGCGGCTACTTCCTTTCGCAGCTCTCCTTGTTCTCCCCGTCGTTGCAAAAGTCTATGCCGCTGCCGCCTGACAGAGAGTCTCTGTCGATACCGCCCACTCCCCCGTAGAGCCGGTCGTTGCTGGTACCGCCGGAGATGGCGTCGGCACCGCTCCCGCCGCGCAGGACATCGGAACCGGCCTCGCCCGACAGCGAGTCTCCATCGTCGCCTCCAGATATCAGGTCACGGCCGTCTCCCCCAAAGAGGTCGTCGTGGCCGACGTTCTCGAGGAGGCGGTCGGCCCCCTGCCCCCCGAACAGGTC
>DASRPA010000210.1:0-19296 GCA_035646635.1 Actinomycetota bacterium
CCTAGCCTGCACTGCGAACTTAAAGCGGTTTATGAAAAGGATGACGCCGAAGAGCCGAGCGAGCGCGAAGAGCCGAGTGGAGCGAGGGAGGCCGCTAGGTCACAGCGTCGTCCTACCATCACGGATGTCGCCAGAACCACATAAAGCGTATCCGCGCCCTTGCCACCGCAGATGGTGTCGTTGCCGGAAAGCCCCGAGATGCGGTCGTTGCCGTCGAGCCCGGCAATCAAATCGTCGCCTTCGGTCCCTCGAATGGTCCGAACTCCTACGGCACCCACGACTGGCTCCTCGACAAGGCCATCAAGGCCGTCAGACGGCGCAACGACTCGGTGAACTGGGTGAGGCTCAAGGCCGCTCTGTGGGCCACTGACGATCCTGACACCCGAGACGGTATCGAGTACGCGAGCTCGCCCTGGTGGCACGTCAACGACGTTTGGGCAGCAAGTACGGCAACTCGCCAGAAGCGATCAAGATCTGGTTCAGCGGGACGCGAGCACGTCACGATGAAGCTTGAAGAGGACGTCGCTGACGCGCGCGACTCGGCCCCAGCGGAGCGGCGAGCTCGCCGAGCTAGGACTGCCTGGGCCGCTGCTGATCCCGGAAGACGTAGAAGACGCCAGGCGCCGCAGCGACCGCTCTCTCCCCAAGGGTGGACTCGACGAACGCCCGGAGCTCGTCCTGCTCGTAGAACTTCTGGAAGGTGTCCTTCGCCGTGAGGATGCCGTCACCGTGTGGCCGGCCGTGAACCTCGCGTCCCTCCCACGCGGGCCTCGCGGCTACGACAAGTGTCTGGCGAGCCAGCGACCATGCTCGTGCAGCACCTCGCGCCGCTCGCGCAGGTCCTCAATGACGTTGATGACGAACCCGAGGTTTAAGGTGTCGGCGGCTACCTGGGGTGCGTCTGGTCGGTGGTTCGGGTCCCAACCACTCGCGCTCCCGGCGTCGAGCTGGGCACTTCCTACGGGACGCCGGCATTGCGTGTCCGCAATGCGCTCTTGTGCCGGCTGCGCACCGACCCTGATGCGCTCGTGCTTCGCGTCATAGATATCGGTGAGCGCGAGGCACTAATGCAGGATCAACCCGGTGCTTTCTTCTCCACGCCGCACTACGACGGCTATCCCTACGTGCTGGTGCGTCTGGATGTCGTGGACTCAGGGGAGCTCGCCGAACTGATTGAGGAGATATGGCGTTCGCGCGCGCCCAAGCGCCTCGTCGTGGAGTACGACGCGACAAGATAGCAGTGGGGCTGCTTGTCCTATCATCTTGACGACGAGCTCCACGGGCGGCTGAAGATGCAAGCCAAGGCCGAGGGTCGTTCGCGACGTTGGGAAAGTCATCATCCCCTTGCGATGCGACCGTGCAGCCGCTATCACCCGGCCCGGGCTTGCCTCGCCGCCTCGACGCTCGCCTTTAGCGCCTCGATGAGATCGATGACTGCAGGCGCGGTCTCCTCCGCCTCGGGGGCCGGCACGATGTGCGCATCGCCGGCCTTGGCCCGCAAGAGGTCGAGGAGGCGCTCTCGATGCTCGTCGCGATGTCGGTCGGGATCCCAGCTTCCGGCCAAGGCTTCGATGAACTGCTGCGCCACCTGTAATTCCCGTCGTGGCGGCTCTTCGACGGGCGGCCGCCAGATCTCCTTGGGATTACGAACCTCGTCGGCGTAGAACAGCGTCTCGAGCATCAACAGGTCCTTTGCGGGCCGGACGACGGCCAGGTACTCCCTTGTTCTCATCACGAAGCGGCCGACGGCCACCACCGCCCCCGTCTGCATCGCCCGGTAAAGGAGACGGTAGGGGCGCTCTGCTCCCGCATTCATCGGGGCGATGTAGTAACTCTTGTCGTAGTAGACGGGGTCGATCTCTGCGAGTGGGACGAACTGCTCGACCTCTAGCTCGCGTGTCCGCTCCGGAGCAAGCGATCCCAACTCCTCTGAGGTAATGGTCACGACCTTGCCGGGTTCGACCTCGAAGCCTTTGACGACATCGTTCCATTGGACCTCGGGCACAGCGCGGGACTCGCCTGCTCGCTCGATGCGGGCCGGTATGGCGGGGGCCGGATCGGCTCGTTCCGCCGGCCTCTCATTCCGGTTGCCTTCCTCCGAACGCGCCGCGGGCTCCGGCGCTGCTCCGGCGGCAACGCGCCGATATCGAATCCTGCGCCCCGTTTGCGCATCGTACTGATGAAAGCCCACATTCTTGGGAGCGGTTGCGCTGTAGAGCTTGACCGGAATGTTCACCAGGCCGAAGCTGAGGGCTCCGGTCCATACCGCCTGGGCCACGATCACCACCTCCTGCCGAGAACCGATTCTAGACCGGCGTCTGCCCTGGACTCCTCCCGAGCCACAATCGATTTCTCTCGGTCTACGGCTGCTCCACGGCAGCGCTGCCCCCACCTCGTCTGACCGGCTCGGCCACCGCGCGCACGCGGCCCCCGGAGAGGAATTCGATTCCTGCCACGGCTCCCAGCTCCTCTATCTCCTCGAACGAGTGGCCGAGATCCTCTAACTCGTCGCTCACCTCAGAGCTGAGGAAGGCGGGCTCGGCGAGGATGGGATATGCGTTCTGAGGAGCCAGACGAGGCGCCGCCACCGCTTCCGGAAGGGTCATACCAAAGTCCAGGCGGTTGAGCAGCACCTGGAGCACGGTGTTGATGATCGTGGAGCCCCCCGGCGACCCCAACGCCGCCACTGTCCTGCCGTCCTTGGTCACGATCGTGGGGCTCATGCTGCTGCGCGGACGTTTGCCTCCTTCGGGAGCGTTTGGGTGCGGAGGCTCGAAGTTGAAGTCGGTTAGCTCGTTGTTAAGCAAGAACCCATACTCCGGCACAGTGATTCCGCTGCCGCCGATCTGTTCGATCGTGAAGGTGTAGCTCACGACCATGCCCGCGGAGTCGGACACGGTGAGGTGGGTAGTGGAGCCGCCGGTGTTGATCGAGGCGGAAACCGCCGCGTCCGAGTTGTCGTACGGGAACGGGTCACCGGGCGGAAGGGGCTTGGGCGAAGCCTCTGGGCCGATGAGCTGTCTGCGCTCGGCTGCATACTCCTGCGACAACAAGCCCTCCAGCGGCACGTCGACGAAGTCGGCGTCGCCCAGATAGGCGTTGCGGTCGGCGAAGGCGAGGCTCGTGGCTTCGATGTAGCGATGGAGGGCTCGGGTGCGCGAGCCGGCTCCCAGCTCGAAGCCCTCCAGGATGTTGAGCGCTTCTGAAACGGTGGAGCCCCCGCTCGAAGGCGGACCCATCCCGAACACGTCGTAGCCACGATAGGAGATGCGTGTCGGCGCCCGGAACGGAGCGTGATAACCGGCGAGATCCTGTGCCGTCATCAGTCCGGGCCGGACGAAGAGATTGGAGCTGCGGGTCTCGGGTGGAGCCTGCACTGTTCGCACGATGGCTCTCGCAAGCATTCCCTTATAGAACGCGTCGGCCCCCCGCCGCGCGATCAGGTCGTAGGTGTGGGCGAGATCCCGGTTGCGGAACAGAGAGCCAACACGCGGCACTCGCCCACTATCGGTCAGGAACAGCCGGCGCGTCGATGTGAAGGAGCGGAAGCGCTCGAGATTGTCGCGCGTCTGCGACGCAAAGATGTCGTCGACCACGAATCCTTCGCGGGCGATCGCGATGGCCGGTCGGAGCAGGGAGCCGAGCGGCATGGTTCCGAAGCGTTCGAGCACCTGGTCCCAGCCCCGCACGGTGCCCGGCACCCCCACGGACAGCCCGCTGGTGACCGCCTCTTCGAAGGGAATCGGCTCGCCGGTGTCGGGATCGATTAGCGTGTCCGGTTCGTACGCGGCCGGGGCAGTCTCACGGTGGTCGTTGGTGGCCACCTTGTCGCCTCGGCCGATGAGCATGAACCCACCGCCCCCGATGCCGCACGAATAGGGCTCGACGACTCCCAGCACCGCGGCGGCGGCCACCGCCGCATCCACTGCGTTACCGCCGCGACGCAGCACCCGAATGGCGGTGCGGGTGGCCAACGGGTCGACGCTTGCTGCTGCGCCTCCGCGTCCCGTTGCAGTGGGTTGTCCCTGCGGCGTCCTCGGCTTGGCAGGTGCAGCCGGCCCCAGGCCCAGCGACACGATCACCGACAGGGCGAATGCAATGCTCAGGATGCGGCGCATCGAGAATCCCTCCCCTTCCACAAAGCCCCTCCCTCCGGGAGGCCGCACGGCTCGAGCCGCGCCACCTCTGAAACCGGCACTACCTTACAGGAATTGGGAGCGCTGCGTTCGGCGGGGTGCGGGGTCTTGAAAACCGACTGTTGGCTCGGCTCGGAACGTAATTTCGTGCGGGTTCAGATAACCTCTGCACGCTTGTTTATCTTCGGCCAGCTCGTGTCGGCGGTCAGAACGGCCGAGGCGCCCAGAATGTCACCGGTCGCCAGTACGAGAGCATCCGGGAGCTTCAATCCTTTATGGCGGCTTCGAAGAATAGCAGCGCGCCTCGCGATGTCTGTGTCTATGGGCTCGACCTGCATGCCGAAGTCGCCCACAAACGCTTCGACTTTGGTAACAGCGGCCTTGCCGCGACGCTGGGGCCCGACCAGAATCTCGGCGTAGACGGTGGCGGGAAGAACAAGATCTGCAGTTCGCTTGCGCGCCAAGGCTGCGATCGCAGCCCCGTGATGCGCATCGTGAGGGTTCAGAAAAGCAATAATCACGCTCGCGTCGATGACGACTACGGCCATTCGTCGCGTAAGTCTTCCAGGTATCTCTCGGAATACACGTCGGGCAAGGCACCGGCGTAGCGCTCGATGATGTCATCGTCCCGTATGAGGACGATACGGCCCGCCCCCGCCGCCTCGACGCGCAGCTCATCGCCCGGTTTCAGGCCCGCCTTCCTCAACGCTTCGACGGGAATCGTCGCCTGATTCTTGGCGCTTAGCCGAGTTCGCCCTCGGCGCCTCTTCGCCTTTACATCCTTCATAGGAAGTAAAGGTAACCTCTTCCTGCCCACGGCGTCAAGCGAACGCCCCTAACCGCCCGTGGCTGATTCACACGCTTGCGCTGCGAGATCCAGCCTCACATAGACACGGTCGAATTCGCCGCCCGGCCCCCTACAAGCGAAGGTAGTCGGCGAGGCCCTCATGCTCGAAGATCATGGTTTCCTGCATCGTCAGCTCGAGGCCCTTGCCCGCCTCGACGGCCCGTCTATACATAGCGAGTGCGATCGCGACGTCGACGTAGGCGAGCCCCACTGCGTTGAAGTAGATGCGCTCCTCGTCGTTTTCCCTCCCGGTTTGTCGCCTGCAATCACCTCAACTAGGTCCGCGTGGATGTCGGAATCTGCCAGCTCACCGTCCTTGTACATGCGACTGAGGGTCTGCGTGCGGTGCTTCACCGTGTCCCAGTCGTCGCACACGATCTTGTCGCACTGTTTCGCCACCTCGTACTCGTCCTCCCAGCCTCCGATGTGGCTGTAGAAGGATCCGGGTTTCATCCAGGCAGCCTCTAGCAGGGGAGCCTGTGCGCTCGTCCCGGTGACGAGGATGTCGGCGCCGTCCATCGCTATGGCGTGGTCGCCACCGGCCTGTTTGAACTCGATGTCGGGAAGAAGCGCCTCTAGCTGTTCGACGAACTGCCGCTCCTCGTCCTCAGTCTTCGCAGACACCCGGCATTCCAGCAGCGACGGACACACAGTCTTCATGGCAACCAGGTGCATCTTGGCCTGCTCGCCGGTTCCGATGAAGCCGATAACCCGGGCCTCAGAAGGGGCGAGGTGTCGGGCCGCCAGCCCTCCCATGGCGCCGACCCGAACGTTTGATGCGAGCGTCCCCTCGAGCACCGCAATCGGAAAGCCCTTCTCGATCTCCGAGAGCACGAACAGGGCGCTTAGGTTCTGGCGGCCGAACTTCTCGACGTTTGGCGGGAAAGCCGAGACCCATTTCATTCCGCACACCTTCTCCGCGAGCAGTGTGGCCGGTAGGCAGTTGATCCGTTCCTGGGTATCTTCGTTGAAGATCTGCACGATCTTCTCGGGAAACAGCACTTCGCCCCGCTGGTGGGCGAGCAGCGCAAACTCGGCGGCGTCGATCGCCAGTCGGAAGTCGAAGCAGCCCGCCTCTAGCAGGTCTTCTTGAGACAGGTACGTGAACCGGATCGCATGCTTGCTGGTGTTCAAGTCGGGCTGCCCTTTCGATTGACCGCGTCCTCAGGTGCTTTTAGCCACAGCGACACCTGCACCGGTTCCATAGTCCCCCGCACCACCTGAATCAAGTGATCGGTCAGGGAGTCGAGGTCGATCTCGTCGCGCAGCCGCGCGCTGAAGCTTTCGATGGTCAGCGCAGCGTCGTACTTTCGACGGTTAAAGCGTCGATCGATGAGTGCCTGGATGCGCTCACGCGCGGGTCGGAACAGCGCTGCAGCCGCGAGCGTCGAGGCTGCAACTACGAACGGCGGCGACTCACTACCGCCGATCACAGATTGCAGCACCACCACGCTCGTGTAATAGGCCAGCCCGAGGCAGACGGTGAGCGCGATGTAGACGGCAGTGCGATTGATGATGTCGTCGATGTCGTAGAGACGATGCTTGAAGATGGCGAGGCCCATCGCCAGCGGCGCGGTTGCGACGGAGGCAGTAGACAGAAAGTTCGACCAGTTGACGCCGTCCTCGCCGGGTAGCCGAGTTTGGATGAGCACGGAGACCGGCAGCGTGAGCGCCACGATTCCGGCCGCGTACAGGAGCCACTTGAGCTGCTGGCGCTCCTCGGCCGGAACGCTCTTGAAGCGAACGAGGAGGGACGCGAGAGCGGCGACGAGCCCCACCACGAAGGCAATCCCGCCGGCGGCCCCGAGCAGCCCCAAGAGTCCTGCCGCGCCCGAGACGCCCACTGGATTGTCAATGGCCCCAAAGTCGTCTATCGGTCCCGGGCGGAACGCGGTCGTGGCCGCCACCAGTATCAGCCCCGTTCCCGCAAGCCACGCGGCGGGCCTCCATCGCCGCGAGGGAAGCCTTCCGGTGGGAAACAGGAGGAGAGCAAAGGTCGCAGCCAGCCCCGCTCCCACGCCCCACGCCCAGGTGCTCAGCCACAGCGCCACCGAGGTGCCAAAGAGTGCCGCTCCCGCCTCTGCCACCGAGTAGTGGCCGTACTCTCCGGCCACGGCGGCGGCCGTGTAGGCGAACCCGGACACGCTCAACAGGGGCCCGACGGGATTGCCGGGTACGCGCGACCAGATGAGTGCCCCCACCGTGCCGAAGGCGAGCACGAAGACATAGAAGGCGACGATGCCCGCGATCTCTGACGGCGGATAGGCCTTGGATCCGCGCAAGACGATCAACGGAATCACGAGCAGCCCGAGCACGTCCAGCCCCAGGAGGAGCCACCCTCCCCTTCTCACCGTGGCCTCTCCTTCGAGAACGGCGCGAGCGGCCAAGCCGGGCCTTCTTCTCGGCGGAACAACCTTCCTCCAGTCATCGATGACGCTCTATGGATCTTCCTCCCTACCAGGCTTGTGCGAGCTCGCTCAGTCCATTGAACCCTCTGCTCATTCGCTCCCGATACAGGCATCCAGCTTCGTTGTGGCTGGGCTTCAAACCCGAGCCCCGAAATGCCTCCGTGCAGGGCCAGCCCCGCTGAGCGGGGTAGCTTCGCACAGAACACTCGGGCGCCCCAACCTTGCGGCCCCAACCACCTGTGAGGTGGTTGTAGGCACAAAGTTCGGGCTCGGGGGGTTGCCGGCCGGGGGGCGAGGGCGTACTCGCCGCGCTCGCCGGTCAGAAGGGGCTACCCGCGGCCAAGCCGGCCGCCATCGCGTATCTCGCCGAGCCGAGTAGCTCCGCTACAGAATGCTCGGGCCGGGCCGCGGCCCCCAACCTTGCGGCCCCAACCACCTGTGAGGTGGTCGTAGGCACAAAGTTCGGGTCGGTCCAGCGATTGAGGTTTACCTGCCCAAGGCAAAGGCGCTAACTTGAATGCCAGTGGGCCACGTGAAGTTGATCACTATAGCGATT
Source organism: Actinomycetota bacterium (assembly GCA_035646635.1). Lineage (GTDB taxonomy): Bacteria > Actinomycetota > CADDZG01 > CADDZG01 > WHSQ01 > JACDAL01. The sequence continues at coordinate 7,948 of DASRPA010000210.1, forward strand.
GCTTGCGTCTTGATGGGGACTGCGACAATTGCCCGGGATGCCCCGAGAAGCTCGCGTGTCGCCTTCGCCGAAGGAACTCCCGAGGACCTGCAGCGGCTCGCCACACGGACCTGGGCAGAATTCATCGCTGTCTTTTCGAGCCGTCGCCACTGCATTGCCCCCGTAACGGTCGCACCCGCGACAGAACTCGGCGACCGGGCCGAGTACGAACCTGAAGGAATGCTCGTGACCTTGCGCGTGCCGGGCACCGCTCCCAACCTGCGCGCTTCCCTGGTTCACGAGTTCGCCCATCACCTCGACTACACTTGCCCCCGCGTTCGGCTCCTTCGCCGCCGGTTCCTCGCCGCTCAGGGTTTCGCACCAAGCCGGTCCTGGTTCGCCGGTGCTACTTGGGAGCAAACCCCCTCCGAGCAGTTCGCAGACGCCGCGGTCGAGATCGTGCTGGGGAGAACCTCACGGCTGCGTCTCCACGCCCGCGAGGCCGCGCTCCAAGAGATGCGGGCATGGGCAGTCCATGAGTAAATTTCGCAATGGCTACTAGGTCGAACGCGCTCACCTATTCGTCAGCCGGCAGACTTCTTGGCGTTCTCTTCGAGCGCTTGCGCCGCGCGTCACATCTCCTCTACGGACTTGTCGTCTTCCGGCGCATCGCGTTGTAGCTCGTGCGCCAGGTTCTGGAGCTCCTCGCCCCCGGCCATCATCTGTACGAGCTGATCTAGGCCTATGTCTTTCTTGGGGAAGTCCCCGTAGATTCGCCCCCGGCGCAGGATTACGAAGTGGTCGCCGACCGGGTAGGCGTGGTGGGGGTTGTGCGTAATGAAGATTACTCCGATACCGCGTTGTTTGGCTTGGAGTATGTAGCGAAGCACCACGCCTGCCTGCTTCACCCCGAGAGCTGCTGTGGGCTCATCGAGGATCAGGACCTTGGCGCCGAAGTAGACCGCGCGAGCTATCGCGACCGACTGGCGCTCGCCTCCCGACAGAGTACCTACGGCCTGGTCCGGATCGCGAATGTCGATTCCCATCTTCCCGAGCTCAGCGCGCGTCGTCTCTTTGGCAAAGTCGACGTCATAGCGACGAAAAGGCCAGAACCCCTTGGTCGGCTCGGACCCCAGGAAGAAGTTCCTCCAAATCGACAGGAGGGGAATCATGGCGAGGTCCTGATAGACGGTCGCTATGCCGCGCTCGAGTGCGTCGCGCGGCGAGCTGAGGCTCATCTTCTTGTCCTCGAAGACATACTCACCTTCGTCGGGTTTATGCACGCCGGACAGAGTCTTGATGAGTGTTGACTTACCGGCGCCGTTGTCGCCAAGGAGGCAGGTTACCTCTCCGGCTCTTACGAACATAGAGATGTCCTTGATTGCCACGACCGTTCCGAAGTACTTGGAGACGCCTTTGATCTCCAGCAGTGGCTTGCCGTTGGCGCTCAACTCCTCGTCGCCCTCCTTCGTACCCAGTTGTTGAATATGACCGCCACAAGCAGCACCGCACCCACGAAAACCTGGAAGAGATCGCCGTCGACTCCCATGATCACGATGCCTTGCTGGACCATTGCGAAGATGAGTGCGCCGAGCGCCGCTCCGACCGCCGAGCCGTACCCGCCGGTGAGCAAGCACCCGCCGATTACCGCCGCAATGATCGCCTGGAACTCCTGCTGGGTTCCCCGCAGGGTGTCGGCGCCGGTGAACTGCGCCGCCTGGATCAATGCTACGAGGAACGCGGCGAAAGCCGTCGCCATGAATAGGTGCACCTTGACTCTGCGTGTGGGGACCCCGACATTGCGGGCGGCATCCACCGCGCCGCCGGTCCCAAAGATCCAGTTGCCGTAGCGAGTCCGCAGCAACACCCAGCTGGCTAGCGCAGTGAGGACGACCCACCACAGGATGGCGACAGTGAAGCTGCTCCCAAACGCCTCGAGATTGCTCGCAAAGATCGTTTGGATGGGCGCGAATCCTTCGACCTGGTCGAGCCCACCGAGCTGGGTGCGGTTGGTTCGAAATCTGGTGAATGCGATCGTGATGCCGCGGAAGACGAACAATGTTCCGAGCGTGATGATGAACGACGGAAGCCTGGTCGTCACTACAAGCCAGCCGTTGAACAACCCGATGAGCAGCGACAGTGCCAGCGCCACCAGGATCGCGGGGAACAGCGTCCAGCCGAAGCCCCCGGCCTCCGTGGAGGTGACCAGGATCAGGATTGCCATGCCGGCGAATCCCAGGATCGAGCCGATCGACAGATCGAACTCGCCTGCGATCATCAGCAGAGCAACTGCGACCGCCAGGATGCCCAAAGGAGCGGCCCTGTTGAGGATGGATGCGGTCGTTGCGAAACTGATGAAGTTATTATCGGCGGCGAAGATCGCAAAGAAGCTCCAGACGAGCACCACTCCGAGCAGCGCACCGAGCTCGGGCCGCGACAGCAAACGGGACAACCACCCGGATTGCCGGACCCGTTCATCGCCCGGCGTTGCTTCAGGCTGCGCGGCCTCGGTGGCCAACAGTTCCTCCTTTCTGCTGTGGGGGTCAGGTGGGGCCCGCTGCGGGCCCCACCTGATTAACGTTGCTACCTAACGCCTTCGTCGGTGTACTGGATGACGTCGCCGGCCGTGTCCTGAGTGACGATCTGCGGACCGGTGAGGACGATGCGCTCGACGCTGCCGAGTGGCAACGCCCCCGTCTCGAGGTACTGGGTCATGAACACCACCGGCAGGTAACCCTGCAGGTACTGGGCCTGGTCGATGGCGAACAGCATGTCGCCGTCCTCGATCGCCTGCAACACCGAGGACGAGAGGTCGAATGTCGCGAAGGTTATGTCCCCGATGCTGCCGGCCTGCTGCAGCGCCATCAGCGTCGGGTCGGCGCCGCTTGGCCCCAGGGTGAGGATTCCGTCGATGTCGCCAGCCTGAAGCGCGCCGGTCACCGTCTCGGTCGCCGCCTGGGGGTTGTTGAGGTCGACCGGGACGACCTCTCCCTGTTGCCCAAGACCCTCGAAGAAGCCCTCGCAGCGCAGGTCGAGAGCAACGTTACCGACCTCCTGGTTGACGCAGATGGCATTCTGTACGCCCTCTTCGGCGAAGCGCTGGCCTGCGATTAACCCGGCCTCGAACTCGGTCTGGCCGATGTGTACCAGGACACCGAGATCGGCAAAGTCGTCGCTGCCGGAGTTCATCGAGATGACCGGTATCCCCGCGTCGACTGCGCTCTCAATCGAGGTGCGGAGCGCGTCGGCGTCGGGGATGCTGACGATGAGCCCGTCCGGCTCGGATGCAACGGCGGCGTCGATGAGCTCGCTCATCTGGACCATGTCGAACGTCTGCGGGGCGCGGTACTCCACCTCGACTCCCATATCGGTGGCGGCATCGTCGAACCCGTTGGCGGCGACCGACCAGAAGGGATCGGAGGCTTGCCCGTGGGTCACCGCGACAAAGCGAAAGTCACGCTGTGCGACTGCGCCGCCTCCGTCCCCGTTGCCGTCGGACTGCTGCCCGCCGCCCCCATCGCTCGAGCACGCCGCAGCCAGCAGCACCAGCGCCACCGCCACTGCCCACATCTTCGTTTTCCCCACCCCGGCTCCCTTCGTTGCGGCCCCGCCCTATGCGGCGCCTGCTTAAACAAAACTGCAGTTCATGCCGACTGTTGTGCCTGCGAATCAGAGATCACCCGCCGCATAAACTCCACACCGATTCGAGCATCGATGATCGGACCACCTCCCTTCTGTGGCTCCTCATTCAACACCCGGTCCTGCTCCAGCACCAACCACCCGCCGTAGCCGGATGCTTGCAAGGCCGCGATCACCGACTCGAGGTCGACATCCCCACTCCCCGGCGGCCGATACATTCCGCACCCGACCGCCTCCTGGTAGCCGAGGGCGCCCGACCGGACAAGCTCCGCCAGCCCGGCGTCGACATCCTTGAGATGCACATGCCCGATGCGCTCGGAAAAGGATTGAGCCACTTCGAGCGCATCGACTCCCGCCACAGTGAGATGACCTGTGTCCAGGCACAGCGCCACGGGCGAAGAGCGGAGGGCTCGCTCGATGTCGTGCCGGCTCTGGATCGCGGTGCCGTAGTGAGGATGAAGCACGACGCGGAGATCGCGAGCGGCAGCAAGCTCCTCGACGCGCCCGATGCCGTGAGCAAGTGTCATCCATGACTGATCATCGAGCCGCTCCGATCGTTCGTAGCCGATGGGGGCCGTGGCGGCGGCTATGACCAGCACTTCCGCCGCGGCGGATGCAAGCAGGTCGGCCACCTCGGCCACGGCCGCCAGTTCAGCGTCCAGACGAGTGGAGTCGTGCAGGACGACAGGCACGAAGCCACCGACCAGCTTGAGGGCATGGGAGCCGAGTAGCGCTCGCAGCGGTGCGGGATCGGCTGGGAGAAAGCCCTCGGGGCCTAGCTCGATGGCGTGCAGGCCGAGCTCCGAAACCTCTTGAAGCACCCGCTCAGGCCTGAGCTGATGTCCCCACCCTGGCACCTCGCAGACACCCCACGTGATCGGGGCGGCCGCGATCCGGTCGAGCTCGCCTTTCACCCCAGCTCCTCGAGCCTGACGGGGCGGTGTTCCTCCCTGGAGAGGTCGCAGGCCACGGCCACCCGCAGTGCTTCGAGCGCATCCTCGGCGGTGCATGGGCTTGACCTCACCCCCCGGGCGACTTCGATGAATGCGGACAGCTCTCGACGATAGGCGTCCCTGAACCGCTCCTGGAAGTTGGGGTAGGCATCGGGCGGGGCGGAGGGCATCCCCGGCTCGACCGAGCGCAATGGCGTGCGCCGGTCCCAGCCGACGGCGACGCTATCGCCGGATCCGAACAGCTCCATCCGAACGTCGTAACCGAGGGGGTCGTGGCGCGCAACCGACAGGATGCCGAACGCCCCGCTTACCAGCTTGAGGACGGCCGCGGCGGTATCGACATCCCCGTGGGACTCGAAGATGGGAAAGTAGGTGGCGGATCCATCCGCGTAGACCTCGCTGATCTCGTCGCCGGTCACGAAGCGCAGAGCGTCGAAATCGTGAATGCTGAAGTCCCGGAAAATACCGCCCGAGCTCTTGATGTAGTCCACAGGTGGCGGGGCGGGGTCGTGCCCGGCCATTCGGACGATGTAGAGGTCGCCGAGGGCTCCCCTCGCGACGAGATCGTGGGCGGCTTTGTAGCCCTCATCGAAACGCCGTTGAAAGCCCATCTGCAACGGAACCGCCGTCTTTCGGGCGAGCTCGACGATCTCGATGGTCGAATCCAGATCGAGTGCGATGGGCTTCTCACAGAAAGTGGGAAGGCCGCGCTCGAGGGCAGACTTGATCAACTCGGCGTGCGACGATGTCGCCGCGGCGATGACGACAGCATCGACCGCCGCCAGCACATTCTCGACTTCGGCCGCCGGCTCGACCCCTAGATCGGAAGCTACCTTCTCCGCCCGGTCGTGATCGGCGTCCGCCACCGTGACCGAGGCCACCTCGGGGGCGGCGGCGAGCATACGGGCGTGCTCCACGCCAATTCGGCCCACTCCGATGACTCCAACTCGCAACGCGCTCCCCCGCCCCCTGTGACCAAATTTCTACGGTCCCCATTTGACCACCGAATCAGGTGGCCGAATGTCCACTGTCCCCGTGGGGGCCACTGGCGGAGGAATCGAGGGTCGAATGATTGACTTTCGTCGGGCTCACGCTAGCGGGCGGCGAGGTAGCGATGCACGTCCTGGATGACGACTGAGCCTTCGCCTACCGCGGATGCGACTCGTTTAACAGACCCATGGCGCACATCGCCCACAGCGAAAATGCCGGGAATGGCTGTTTCGTAGGAGTAGGGAGGCCGCTCCAGAGGCCACTCGCCTGTAGCCAACATGTTCGGACCGGTGAGCACGTAGCCCAAAGTTGCGCAGTACTTCCTCCGGCAACCACTCAGTCCTGGGTTCTGCACCAATGAGGATGAACAATCCACCGGCTTCATGGCTTTCGCTCTCTCCATTCGCGTGGAGTAGCTCGACGAATTCGAGCGCGCCGCTCCCACCCCCACCCAACACCCGGCAGCCGCAATGGACGGTGATGTTGTCGCGTACGCGCATTTCTGTAATGAGGTATTCAGACATGCTGGTCGAGAGAGATTGTCCTCGGACGACCAGCGTCACTGTTCTTGCGAATCGCGAGAGATGAAGCGCGGCCTGTCCCGCGGAGTTACCACCTCCCACCACGAAGACCTGTTTGTCGTCCATGGTCGCGGCCTCGGTGACGGCCGCGCCGTAGTAGACGCCCGCTCCCACCAGGGCCTCCAGCCCGGGCAAATCCAAGCGGCGATAGTCCGCGCCCGGAGCGAGGACGATCGAGCTGGCTCGAACCTGCACGCCGTCAGAAAGCTCGATGTGAAAACAGTCGTGCGCCTTCGTGATGGACCTCGCGGATCGGGCGAACTGGAAAGCCACGCCGAAGGTCCAAGCCTGGTCGAAGGCGCGTCGGGCGAGCTCTAGCCCGGAGATGCCGCGGGGAAAGCCCAGGTAGTTGCGGATCCGAGATGTGGTCCCTGCCTGGCCCCCCATCGCTGCGCGGTCAAGCACGAAGCTTCGCAGGCCCTCCGAGGCCCCCGACACGCCGGCCGCGCGCCCGGCTGGTCCGCCTCCTATGACCGCCACATCGAAGGTGGTCCAATCGGGTTTGTCTCCTCCAGAGATGGCGTCGGCCACCTCTGCGTCGGAGGGGTTCTGCATTGCCAGACCGCTCCACAGCACCAGTACCGGCAGGGTGGCCCCGTCGACGCTCGCCTCGTTCAGGATCCGACGGCCCTCCCCGGAGTCGGCGTCGTGGAATCCGATGGGAGCCCGTTGCGGGCAAGCAGATCGCGCAACTCATGCGTTCGGGGCGACAACAGTTTACCAACCAGGAGCCCGATCTGTAAGTGAGGGCCGTAAGACCCACTCTGCGAGAAGCTCGGTGATCGCGGCATGGAACATTTCGTCGGGTGAGACCAGTGGCACCAGGGTGTAGTGATCCGCGAGACCCATCTGCAGGGGCCGCTGGACCATGAGGTTCTCCTCGCGGTTGCCGGGCTGGAGGATATGAACTCTGAGTGCGCCCGGATGCCGTGTCCGTACGAATGCCATGGCTTCCCATCCGTCGCCGTCGGACAGCTTCAGACTCGAAAGAATTAGGGCAACTCGTCGTTGATCGAGCGCCAGCCGCTCGGAGGTGGCGGCGGCCTCTTGCGCGGAGGTGGCTCTGGCAACCTCGTAGTCGGGCGCACAGCGCCGCTCGAGCTCATTCGCGACTCGGCTGAGGGTCTCGGGGTCGCTGGTGATCACGAGGAGGAAGGGAGGGTCACTCATCCTTCCCTGACCTATCGAGCTGGAGGGGCGTGATGCTTCGGGATGGCTCACAACCCGGGTGGGAAGAGTTGCTGTGTCACGCGTCTCCCCACCTAAAGAAGACAATTAGGTTGCCGTCGAGGTCGAGCGTCGCAAACTCGCGCGTCCCGAAGTCCGTGTCGTCGACTCCTTTTTTCGACACGGGATGAAGCACGTCATTGCGGCGGAGTTCGTCGTAGAGTTCATCGACGCCAACAACTCGGATGCGACAGCTGGCGGTCCCCGCAATGAAAGACTCGGCGCCAGAGGAAACAGGTCTTTCGGTCAAGTCGCGCTCGCGCCAGCTTTCGTCGCTCGCTTCCCACAGGTGCAGGACGGCCTCGTCGCGACACATTACGGCAAACCCCCCGTCGTGATGCAGCACCTCGAAACCGAGTCGGTCGCGATAGAAAGCGACGGCGGCGGACGCATCTCGAACAGGCATGGCCGGGATCGTTTGGTCGAGCCGGATGGTGGGAGTCATCAGATCGGCCGACTGATCAGGTGCTCTCTGGATCGAGCACCATGTCGAGGCGAGGAGGATCCCACCGCTCGAGGCTCTCGACCAGCTCTTCCGGCCGCTCTATGACAACGAGCAGCTCCCGATGGCCCCGCGCGAGAAAGCCCTCCGAAACGGCGTGATCGAGAAACGCCGTAAGCCCGTCATAGTAGCCGTTGATGTTGAGAAGAGCACACGCCTTTCGATGCAGACCCAGTTGCGACCATGTGTAGACCTCTATGATTTCCTCGAGTGTCCCGATGCCTCCGGGGAGCGCAACGAAGGCGTCTGAGAGCTCGGCCATCGCCGCCTTGCGTTCGTGCATAGACTCAACAACTTGCAGATCGGTCAGCCCCAGGTGGGCGACCTCTTTCTCGACGAGTTGGCGCGGCATTATTCCCACCACCTCACCGCCTGCGGCGAGCACAGTGTCCGCCAACTCACCCATCAGACCGACGTTGCCTCCTCCGTAGACGATCCCGATGCCCAGACGGACCAGGGTGTGCGCCAGATTCTGTGCAGCCGTTCTGTAGCAGTCGTCGTTACCAGGGTTGGAGCCGGCATAGACGCAGATCCGCTTGATAATTGTCATCACATGAGACTACCAAGCCGCTACCGCCGAGCTTGTGGGCCTCCCCGTGACGAGGGCGGTGTGCTCAAGCCAGACGGTCGTTTACGCCGGCTGTACTCCCGGCCTTCCGACTTCCACTTCGACGAGGCCAGGGTTATGAGAGGTGAGCTCTGCACGCGCACATTGTCGACTACTTGGAAGTCCGTGCGCCACCGGCTTTGGTCGATGTCGCAGCGCACATATCCTCGCAGCCGAGCGTCGAAGAAGCGAATGTGCGGGTTGTCGGGCAAGAACGACTCGAACACGTCCTGGGGCACGCCTGCGGATGTGATCGAAGTCCCCACAAACTCGGAAGCTACCGTAGCGGAATCCTCGTTGCGAAAATCAGCCTTAAGGTCTGTTGCCCAGAACGAGTGAATGTCGCCTCCAATAACAACGGGGTTTGAGATCTGACGACGATGGAGGTAGCCGAGGATGCGGGGTCGCGCCGGTTGATATCCGTCCCAGCCATCGGTCCAGAACGACACTCCCGACCCCGGCTTCTCGTCTAGGTAAGCCATGAGGAGCTGTTGAGCAATGACGTTCCAACGCGCTTTCGACCTTCCCAGTCCATCCAGCACCCAGCGTTCCTGACGGGGGCCGAGCATGGTGCGATCTTCGTCGAACAAGGCGGGACAGTTGTCGACTGCTTGCCCGCCTCCCACGAATTCCCCGGTGACGCGGGCGCAAGCCTGGTCCGAGCGGTACTGGCGCGTGTCGAGAACGCTCATCTCGACAAGGTCGCCGAAGCGCAAGCGCTGATAGAGGCGAAGGTCTGATCCGCGAGGCCGGGATGAACGCAGGGGCATGTGTTCCCAACACGCCCGATAGGCGTTGGTCCTGCGTCGCAGGAAGCGCCCGTCGGGGTCCCCTTTCTGGGACTCCTCGTCGGCGTAGTCGTTCTCGACCTCGTGATCGTCCCAGGTAAACGCCCACGGGAAGGCAGCGTGTGCGGACTGGAGGTCGGGGTCGGACTTGTAGAGGGCGTAGCGGTTGCGGTAGTCGGTCAGGCTCATGACCTCCGGGGCAGGGTGATGGCGGACGTTACCGCCGGGGGCGACATACTCATCGGGCCCGTACTCGTAGATGTAGTCGCCGAGGTGGCAGACGAGGTCCAGATCCTCGTTCGCCATGTGCCGGTAGGCAGTGTAGTAGCCGTGCTCGTACTGTTGGCAGGAAGCGAAAGCAAACCGAAAGCGATCCGGGGACGCCGTTTGCTCCGGAGCCGTCTTTGTGCGCCCCACCGGACTTATTTCAGAGCCCGCCCTGAAGCGGTACCAGTACCACGAGGACGGCTTGAGTCCCCCACTTCGACGTGGACGGAGTGAGCCCACTGTGGCCGCGCCGTGGCTGTGCCCTTCTTGATGATGCGCCGAAAGCCGTCATCTGCCGCGACCCGCCACTGCACCGTCACATCTCGGCTGGGCATTCCACCGCCGTTGAGGGGATCCGGCGCCAGGCGCGACCACAACACCACGCCGTCGGGCAGCGGATCGCCGGACGCGACTCCGAAGCGTGAACGGATCAGAGGGGCTCTTGGCACGAGACAAGGCAGGGCCGAGTGCGCCGGCAGCCACGATGGAGCCGGTGCCGACCAAGAACCTGCGCCTGCTGATTGAGCTAGAAGCGACGGGCTGATCCACCTTCTACTCCTTCCTTGAGAGTGTCGTGGCGCACCCCACCACCCTTAGGTGTCCTCCATCTAGACGCATCCGCAACAAGAATTGAACTGTGCTCCTTCTGTGGAGACCTCACCCTCGCCCGAGTGGCCAAGAGTCCGAGAGAACTGCTCTCCGGTCCACCGGAGGTGCAGCCCATAAGGTCAAGGGCCTGTCGAAAGTGGGAAAACGGGACTAGATTCAGGTATGGCGGATCAGCGCATGATTGGGAAGGTGGGGAGGGTCACGGCTACGGTCGCGCCGGGGTCGGTCGGCGAGGTGATGGTCCCGGTCCGGGGTGGGAGCGAAGCCTTCCACGCCTACTCCACCGACGCCGATGAGACGATCCGCGTGGGCACGCGTGTGGTCGTTGTCGAGTACTTCGTTCCTCGCACCGTCGTGGTCAGTCCCGTGTGATTGAACGTCATGACAGCAATAGCGACAAAGGAGCAGGGCGATAGTCCCCTAACGAGGGACGGGGAGGGGTCAGTCAGATGGAGCTTGTGACACCAGGGATCGTCGTATTCTTGGTCATCGCGTTCATTCTCTTCAAGGTGATGTGGCGTGTGGCCGAGCCCAACGAAGCGCTGGTCATTTCCGGCATCAGGGAACATGCGTCTCCCGAAGGGGTCGACGAGAGTCTCGGCTTCAAGATAGTGACTGGGCGAGGAACACTCCTCATTCCGGGTATCCAAACGGTCAGGCGGCTCTCTCTAGATCTTCGTGAGGCAGAGCTCGGCATCGAATGCGTCACCCATCAGGGCATACCTCTCGGAGTCCGCGGGGTGGTGATCTTCAAGGTGGGTGACGATCTTGTCTCGATCGCCAATGCAGCGCGGCGCTTCCTCGACCAGCAGGATCAGATGGATGCCCGCGTGCACAACGTGTTTGCGGGACATCTGCGCGCCATCGTGGGGAGCATGACGGTCGAGGAGATGATCCGGGACCGGGAGAAGCTGACTCAGCTCACGCGCGCGTCGTCCGGGACGGAGATGGAGAAGCTGGGCCTGATCGTCGACTCGCTGCAGATACAGGAGATCGACGACCCCACCGGGTACATCACCAACCTGGGCCGTCCCCACGCCGCGGCGATCGAACGGGATGCCCGCATCGCACAGGCGGGCGCAGACCAGCTCGCCACCGAGAAGGAGCAGCAGGCAGACGCATTGAAGGCGGAGGCCCGGCGCGAAAGTCAGATAAAGCAGGCCGGTTACCAGGCGGAGGTTGATCGAGCACACGCGGAGGCGAGTCA
>DASRPA010000211.1:0-6218 GCA_035646635.1 Actinomycetota bacterium
GGGTTGGGCGTCTCGCCCTCCAGAAGCTGCGGACGGGAGCGAGCGAGGGGGTCACGGCTCGGCACCACCGATATGAGGGCTCGCGTATAGGGGTGCTGCGGGTTCCGGACGACCTCCGCCGCCGGCCCCAGTTCCACGATGCGCCCCAGGTACATCACGGCGATGCGGTCGGCGTAGTGGGCCGCGGTCGAGAGGTCGTGGGTGATCATGAGGATCCCGAGGCCCGACCGGCGCAGCCCCGAGAGGAGGTCGAGAATGCCCGCGCGCACCGAAACATCTAGCATTGACACCGGCTCGTCGGCGATCAGCAGGGCCGGATTCAACACCAGGCTGGCCGCGATCGCAACGCGTTGACGCTGGCCGCCGGAGAGCTCGTGCGGGTAGCGGTCGATGTAAAGCTCGGGTGGCGAGAGCCCGGCCCGCTCCAGGGCAGAGAGAATCGGTTGTCGCCCATCTCCTGCGACATCGACGCCATGAATGGCCAGCGGCTCCTCGACGGTGTCGCGCACGCGGAAACGAGGATCCAGCGACTCGTAGGGGTCCTGGTACACCAGCTGGATCTCCCGCCGTAGAGGGCGCATCTCCCAGGCCGACAACCGAGTTATGTCCTTCCCCTTGAACAGGATGCGGCCACTGTTCGGCTCGATCATTCGCACGATGGTCTGCGCGGTCGTGGTCTTGCCGCAGCCCGATTCGCCGACCAGCGCCAGCAGCTCCCCTGAGTGCACGGTAAAGGAGACGCCGTCTAGAGCGTGAACACTTCTCTCCGGCTTCCCCGTGATAGTGCCGAGGAAGCCGCGCCCCAACCGATAATGGGTGACCAGGTTCTCGACCTCCAGTAGGGGCGGCCCAGAGCTCATCCTAAGTACACCTCCCCGTAAATACGCTCGCATTCGAACGCCCCTGCATCCCCGCTCGCGTCGTTCCTTCTCGCTCACGTACATTCCAGGTACGCTCACTCGTCGCGCCTAGCGACCAGGGCGCAGTGACGTTCTCGGTGCTGACCGTATTTCCGGTGCGGAGCACCTAGCGCTCCGCCGGAACTTCGTTGAGATGGCACGCGGCTACATGTCTTTCTGCGACCGCAACCGTCCGCGGCGTGATGGTCGGGCACGGCGCGAATGCCCGATCGCAGCGCGGTTGGAAGGGACAGCCGATGATGACACGATCGAGCCGCGGAGGTGCGCCCGGGATCGAAATGATCTTCTCTTTGCCGTGAAGGTCGGGAGTAGCTGAGAACAGCAGTCTCGTATAGGGATGACGGGCGTCGTGATAGAGGTCGGCGGTCGCGCCTTCTTCCGCGATGCGCCCTGCGTACATCACGGCCGCGCGCCCACAGGTCTGCGCAACCACAGGCAGGTCGTGAGTCACGAACACGAGCGCCAGGCCAAGCTCTTCGGTGAGGCCCACCAACAGCTCGAGGATTTGCGCCTGCACCATTACATCCAGCGCCGTTGTCGGCTCGTCCGCAAGCAATACCTTGGGCCCACAGGCGAGCGCCATCGCGATGGCAGCGCGCTGTCGCATGCCGCCCGAGAACTCGTGCGGAAAGCGATCGGCCCGGCTCCCCGGGATGCCTACGAGCTCTAGGAGGTCGCCGACCCTGCCCCTGGCTGCGCGCCCGCGCGCGGTCCCATGAAGCTCCATGGGCTCTGCGATCTGATCACCGACCCTCTTTACCGGGTTGAACGCGTTCATTGCCCCTTGGAAGACCATCGCGATGTCCTTCCAGCGGTGAGGCGCCACGGACCTCTCACCGTCTTTCAAGATGTCCTCACCGTTCAAAAAAACGCTGCCGGCGACGCTGGCATTGGCGGGCAATAGCCCCATCACGGCAAGGATCGTGGTCGTCTTCCCACAACCAGATTCGCCGACAAGTCCCAGCCTTTCCCCGAGCTCAAGCTCGAAGTTCACTCCTTGCACCGCGTGGAGCTCGCCTTCGAGAAGGTCGAACCAGACGTGGAGGTCCTTCACCTTGAGGATTGCCTCTGTCACCTCTCAGTCCCCACCCGGCTCGCGAGGAAGGGAGCGGAGGCGGAACCTATGCACCGAGAGATGCCCCACCTTGAGGCGAGGGTTCATAGCGTCCTCCATCGACTGGCCGACCATCGTGCACGCAAGGATGACGAGCGTGACACAGATGCCCGGCGGGACGATTGCCCACCACGCGTCACTAAAGATCGCCCCTCCCGTGAGGGAGTTCTGGATGAGCTTTCCCCACGACACCTGTGAGGGATCGCCGAGCCCCAGAAAAGCGATATAGGTTTCCGCGAAGATGGCCGTCGCCACAGTAAGGACCGTGTTGGCGATTAGCAGCGGCGTAACCTGCGGCAAAACATGCTTCATGATCAGCCGGGTGTTGCCCGCCCCCAGAGACCGTGCCCGTTTAACGTAGACCTGCTCGCGCACACTCTTCACCTGAGCCCGAATCAGGCGCGCAGTGCTCGTCCAGTAGATCACCGCGATGATTACGACGATATTGAACAGGCTCTGCCCCCAAATTGCGGCGACGACGATCATCAGCGGGACATCGGGAATGACCAGGAAGTAATCGGTTATCCGCATCAAAACGGTGTCGGTCTTGCCGCCCATATACCCGGACAAGATACCCACCGTGCCCCCGATCAGCATCGCCATAAAGGACGCCGCAAATCCCACAAGCAGAGACACTCTCGCCCCCCAGATGAGAATCGTCAGCATGTCGATCCCGCCGTCGTCGAGGCCGAGCCAGTGTGCCGACGAAGGCCGCTCGTAGACGGCGCCGACCTTGGCGGTCGGGCTGTAGGGAGAAAGCAGAGGCGCGGCTATCGCAATGGCGACGAAAAGCGCAAGGACGACGGCGCCCACCAGCGCCTGACGATCGCCGGTCAAGAGTTTCCGCACGGGTCCGCGTCGCGCCCGGTTCGAGGCAACCGGGGCCGCCACCTCGCCTCCGATTGGGGGGATCGCCTCCATCGTCATGCCGTCACCCGGGGATCGAGCTTGAAGTACAACAGGTCGGCCACGAAGTTGAAGAAGATGACCGTCAGCGTCAGCAGCAGAAACGCGCCCTGCAGCACCGGGTAGTCCCGGCGGTCGATCGCGTCGATGGTCGCCAGCCCGATTCCCGGATAGGAGAAGACTTCCTCGATCACGATCGCCCCTGCAAGAATGTATCCAAACGACAACGCGATCAATGTGACCAGCGGGAGCATGGCGTTTCTGAGACCATGGCGATACACGATCCGAAGGTTCTTGAGGCCCTTGGCGCGCGCGGTAAGGACGTAGTCCTCACCGAGCGTCTCCAGCATCGAGGAGCGTACGATCAATGCGTATTCACCGTAGAGACCAATCCCCAAAGTGAGGGCCGGAAGAATAAGATGGCGGATCCGGTCGTTGATCACCGTCCACGTCGACGGCTCTCCGAGAATACCCAGGGTGGGATCACGAATCCCGGCTACGGGAAAACCGAACCTGAGCGCGACGTAGAAAACGATCATCAGCCCGATCCACTGCGTAGGCATCGCGTAGAAGGACAGCGCCGTCCAGGTGTTGATGCGATCGACCCTGGTGCCCCGGCGCCACGCCGACATCACTCCGGCTGCCACGCCGATGACTACGGACACGATCGTGGCGACGGCGAGCATCGGCAGGGTGTTGAGGATCGGGGTCTTGAGGTTCTGCCACACCGGACGGCGGTCGACTAAAGAGGTACCGAGGTCCCCCTGCGTGAGGTTACCGAGGTAGATGGTGTACTGCTGCAGCATCGGCTTGTTCAGGCCCAGCTCTTCCTGGAGAGAAGCCTTGAACTGCTTGGTGCAGTGGAGACAGCGCAGCGCGGTGATCGCGTTGCCGGGAACGGCCCGGAACAGGACGAAATTCAGCGTGATGGCGACGAACACGGTCAGCAGCGCCGCGCCCGTCCGCTTGATGAGGTAGTCGGCCCCCCTCATGGGCTGCCTGTCAGCCGGCGGCGTGCGTCATTGGGTCCGATGGGGGCTGGTGTAGTAGCACTTGCAGTAGGCGCCCAGATCGGGGTAGATCCCACTCCACTCGTCCCGGTAAGCCATGATGATCTCCTCCTGCACGGTGTGGATGTAGGGGCGCTCTCGGGCGAGCTTGGCCTGCATCTCCCATACCAGGTCGCGGCGCTCTTTCGGGTCTACCAGAGTGGCCTGCTTCTCGTACATGCGGTCGTAGGAGGGGTCGTTGTAGCCGGTGTCGTTCCAGCTGAACCACTGACCCTTCGTCATCACCGACAGCATGAAGTCGGGGTCGATGTATCCAACCCAGTTCCAGGTGGCGATATCGAACTTCGTGTAGTCGCCTGCGGTCTCCAGCGCGTACGCCTGACCGGTGTCGCCGCCGGGCTTTAGCATCACTTCCACGCCGACCTCGGACCAGTTGTCCTTGATGATCTCGAAATTGCGATCCCCGTTGTAGTTGAGGCTGCCGGGTACTACTACTTCGTAAGACATCGGATGGGCGGGCTGTGCGAATTCTCCTGAAGTGGCCGGCGCCCAGCGAACTCCATCTCTCATCTCATAGCCGAGGGAGTCGAGGATCTGATTGCCCTTGTCCGGGTCATAGGGCAGCGGCTTCACGTCCGGGTTGACGAAGTCGCCCGACTGCGAGGAGATCAGGTTCGCCCACGGCTTGGCGTGCCCGTTGTGCACGACATCGACGATCTCCTGGCGATTCGTGGCGTACTCGAGCGCTTCGCGGACCTTTGGATCAAGCAGCTCCCGGTTCTGAGGTTTCACCGGGTTGACGTTGAACGTAATGTTGTCGACCTGGGAGCTCCCGGTGCCCTCGACCGTGATACCGGCCTCCGACTTGAGCGCCTCCACCGCGTTCGTCGGCACCGACTCGATCCAGTCGAGCGTCCCCGCCCTGAGGTCTGCGATCATCGACGTCGAGTTCGTGTAGTAGATGAGCGCCACCGCTTCGGCGTTCGACTTGGGCCCGTAGAACTCGGGGTTGGGCTTGAACACCGTGGTGCCCTTCTTCTCGTACTGGTCGATGAAGTAGGCGCCACCGGCCACGGCGGGAAGGTCTTTCTCGGGCTGGAAGGTCTTCAGGTCCTTGCCGTTGTTGCCGAGGTACTTCGACCACACGTGCTGGGGAAAGATGAAGAATTGCTCCATCTGGGCGAGGACGTTGCCGATGGGCTTCTGGTACTCGATCACGAGCGTCTCGTCGTCGGGCGCGCTGAACTTCTTGACGTGGTTCAATACGTCCGCGAACACGGTAGTCGGGCCGTCCCCATATTTAATGATCGTGTTGCCGGTCCACGCCGCATCGGCCGCGGTCAGCGGTTCGCCGTCCGACCATTCCACTCCCGTCTCGAGGTGGAAGGTCCACTTCAGGCCGTCGGGCGTGTTCTCCCAGCTCTTCGCCCAGTCACCCTCGATCTCGAGCCCGGGCCCGTACTGAACCAGCTGCGGATACTGCATGACGAATGCGTTGTAGGACTGGGACTCGATGGCTACGAAGGGGTTGAGCGTGTCGATGTAGTCGACCGTGCCGATCTTGAGAATCCCGCTGCCCCCGGCGTCGCCGCCCCCGGAATCCTGCGGCGCCGGTGCACAGGCCCCGGCCACCAGCAGTACCGTCAGCGCTAGGCCGAACCATCGCAGCTTCATCCACTCACCCCCTGGACGGCGCCCGTCCGTCACGTTGCGCACGGCCCTCGCCCTCAGTTCATCGGCTTGCTCTACTACCGGAATCGTACAGTCGCCCCGTCCCTATCCAAACCGGGCCAGCCCCCAAGCTTTGGAGCCCACCTTTTGTACAAATGCGCCTATCGACCGCGTTTTGTACACCAAACCTGCCCGGAGGACTGCCGGTGCGCGGCTACTGCAGGCGGCGGGGGTAGCGGCGCTGCCAACGTTTGGTCCATAGGGGCCCGTCCCCCTCGCTCACATCGAGCTCCAGCGTTAGGTGGTACGAGTCGCGGTCGGAGCGAAGCTCACCCCGGGCCTCGGCCCCCACCTGGATCGCGCCCCACCTCAACTCGAACGAGTTCTTCCCCTTGGCCCAGGCGTCGCCCGGATCGGCCCCGCTGACCCCGACCTCGCCCCCGTAGCGCTCGGTGAAATGGGTCCCGTTGTCGAGCCGGTCGCTGGCGCCGTGGTCGATCACGGCCCGGGTGACGCGCCCCGGCACATCGCGCTCGAGGCGCCAAGTGAGAGGAGACTCGGGCTCGGGTTCGGCGGATGTGGTCGGGGGCTGGAGCC
>DASRPA010000212.1:0-5338 GCA_035646635.1 Actinomycetota bacterium
CCTATCCACCCAACCGCCCAAGCCCCTCGGCCCGGGCCGGCACCCGAATGGTGTCAATCGCAAACTGTTCCCAGTTGACCACCTGATTCGGTGGTCGATCGGGAACGGTTCCCGTTTGACACCGGTCCCGAACCACCAGCGACCCCCTTTTTCTGCGCGCCCAAAGGGCCCGCCCTGAATCGTGTCTTTCGGCCCACCACTCACATCCCTATACTGAGCGCACAGCAGAGCGAGACAGGGGGGCAACAAATGGCTACTGCGGGGGCAAGATCGCGCTCGAGTGACCTCGACGACGAGGGGACGCTGCACAAGCTCGGCTATGCGCAGGTGCTGATTCGTGAGATGGGCGGGTTCTCCAACTTCGCCATCTCGTTCACGATCATCTCGATTCTGGCCGGTACGCTCACCTCCTACTTCATCGCCTTCAACAACGGCGGCCCGGTGGCGGTCACCTGGGGCTGGCTGCTGGTCGGGGGCTTCTGCATCGTCGTGGCCCTGGCCCTTGCCGAGGTCGCCTCCGCTATGCCCACGGCGGGAGCCCTCTACTACTGGGCCTCGCGTCTCGGTAGCCCGGCGTGGGGCTGGTTCACAGGCTGGTTCAACCTGGTCGGACAGATCGCTGTCACCGCCGCCATCGACTACGGAGCCGCGATCTTCACCACCGCCCTGCTCAACCTGTGGTTCCCAAGCGTCTTCGGCGTCTTTCCGACCACGATCTTCTGGGTGTTCACCGTAATCATGGCGCTCCACTGGGTGCTGAACCTGCTGGACGTCAAGCTGCTCTCGGCGCTCAACAGCTTCTCGGCATGGTGGCACATGGTGGGGACGCTGGTGATCGTCGGCGTGCTCATCATCGTTCCCGATCGTCATCAGTCGGCCAGCTTCGTGTTCACGGAAACGATCAACAACTCGGGCTTTTCAGGCTCGGGTTTCGGGAGCCTGACGTTCTGGTTCGTGTTCGGCATCGGCTTGCTCATGTCGCAGTACACGATCACCGGTTACGACGCCTCCGCGCACATGAGCGAGGAGACGAGACAGGCATCGCGCGCTGCTGCCTGGGGCATCGTGATGTCGGTGGTGGTGTCGGTGATCTTCGGCTTCATCCTCCTGGTGGCGGTGACTTTCGCGGTGCCCGACGTACAGGGGACGCTCGATGCGATCGCCAACGCAGTCGCCTACATCTGGACCGAGTCTTTGGGCGAGGGCTGGGCCGAGTTCTTGTTGTTGATTGCGGTGGTGGCGCAGTTCTTCTGCGGAACCGCCTCGGTTACCTCTGCGTCGCGCATGATGTTCGCGTTTTCGCGCGACGGCGCCATTCCCGGCTCGCGCATATGGCGTCAGCTCTCCGCCCGGCGCGTCCCTCACTTTGCAGTCGCTGCGATCGTGCTGTTGTCGTGGGCGCTGATGGTTCCCACACTGGCGAACGCCGCCGTCGGCTATCTCGTGGGCACCTCGATTGCCGTGATCGGCCTCTACATCGCGTTTGTGCTGCCAATCATCCTTCGCCTGAGGGCCGGTGACTCTTTCGAGCATGGCTCGTGGAGTCTCGGCAACCACTACAAGTGGATCGACACGGTAGCGATCATTTGGATCGTGTTCATCTCTATCCTCTTCCTTTTGCCGACGGTCCCCGGCGGAATACCCGGGAATGAAGACTTCAGTTGGGAGGTCTTCAACTACGCACCCCTCACGGTTGGAGGTGCTTTCGTCCTGTTCGGCGGCTGGTACATGCTCTCGGCCCACAAGTGGTTCAAAGGACCCATTCGCGAGGGCGGGACCGACGAGGAGCTCGCAGCCATGGAGGAGAGCTTCGGGGGCTCGGGCACGGCGCCGGCCACCACGTAGTAGCAGGTGCGGCCCGAGGAGCTGGCGCAGCGGCTGTGGCCGGGACGCCCGATCACGCTCGAGCCGCTCGACGGCGGCATAACCAATCGCAACTGGCGCATCGAGGTTCCCGACGGCGTCTTCGTGTTGCGCGTGACCGGCAAGGACACGAACCTGCTCGGCATCGACCGCCGCGACGAGCTCGCCGCCTCCCTGGTGGCGGCGTCGGTGGGGGTCGGCCCCGACGTCGAGGCGTTCTTGGAGCCCGAGGAATGCCTGGTCACTCGTTTCATCGAAGGCAATCCGATCGCCGTTGAAGACATGAGAACTCCTGCGCGGATTGAACAAGTCACCGGGACTCTGCGCAAGCTCCACGAGGGACCTTCTATCCCCGGACGCTTCGACTCCTTCGAGGTCGTCGAGAGCTACAAGTGCATTGCCGAGGAGCGCGGAGTGAAGCCTCCCTCGGCTTATGAGGGCGCCAAGGCTCAGGCGGACGAGATCAAGCGTGCGCGCGGCCCCCAGCCCACGCGGCCGTGCCACAACGATCTCTTGAACGCGAACTTCATAGACGACGGCATGACGATTCGGATCGTCGATTGGGAGTACTCGGGCATGGGCGATTGTTTCTTCGATCTCGCCAACTTCTCCGTGAATCACGAGTTCGAGGCGGAGCACGACGAGGCCCTGCTCGAGAGCTATCTCGGCACGCCGAGCGCGCAGGATCGTTCTGCACTCGGGCTCATGCGTTTCATGTCCGACTTCCGCGAGGCGATGTGGGGCGTCGTGCAGCGGGGCATCTCGGAGCTTGACTTCGACTTCAAGGCTTATGCGGATGAGCATTTCGAGCGCATGGAGCGAACCGCAGCGAGTCCTTCTTTCCGGCGGGCGCTGGAGAACTGTTCTTGACGTCCACATTGCCCGAAAGCGCGCGTGCGGTGGTGATCGGCGGCGGCGTGGCGGGATGCAGCGTCGCCTACCATCTGGCGCGGCTCGGTTGGAACGATGTCCTCCTCATCGAACGGCACGACCTCGCCGACGGAACCTCGTGGCATTCGGCGGGCTTCGTCGGCCAGCTGCGCTCGACGATCAGTCACACCCGCATGATGATGTACTCGGCGGGTCTCTACGCGGAGCTTGCGAGCGCCACAGGGTTGGACCCAGGGTGGCGCCCCGTCGGTGGACTGCGGCTGGCAGCCTCTGCGGAGCGCGAGCAGGAGCTCGAGCGACAGGCGGGCTGGGCGCAGACCTTCGGACTGGAGCTCGAGCTTCTTTCATCCAGAGAGGCTGCGGCGCTGTGCCCACTGCTCGACGAGACGCTCTTTCGGATGGCCGCGTGGCTTCCCACCGACGGTTACCTCGATCCCGAGAAGCTCGTGGGAGCGCTCTCGGACGGCGCCCGCAGCCTGGGCGTGGAGATCGCAACTCACACTGAGGTCACCGGAGTGGAGGTAAGGCGAGGGCGCGTCGTAGCGATCAACACCGAAAGCGGACGCGTTGCGACCGAGGTAGTGGTGGATACGGCCGGTGTCCATGCAAGCGCGATCGCCCGCCTGGCAGGGGTGAATGTTCCCAGCGTGCCGATCCAACATCAGTACCTCGTTACGGAACCGTTCGGACCCGTTCCGCAAACCTTGCCGACCGTGCGAGACCCGGACCGCATCGTCTACTTCCGGGAGAAAGACGGCGGCCTCCTCATCGGTGGCTATGCGCGGTCCCCGCAACTAGCGGCCGAGATCTCCGAATCGCCCCGGCATCTTCTCGACCATTCCCCCGAGCGTTTCGAGGAGGCTTTGGAAGGTGCGCGCGCACTGGTGCCTGGGCTAACAGACGTACGGGTCGCGCGCTGGGTGAACGGGCTCGAATCGTTCACGCCGGACGGCGAGTTCATCCTGGGCGAGAGCGAGGTGCGCGGTTTCTGGGTGGCAACCGGCTTCTGCGTACACGGGCTCGCGGGGGCCGGCGGTGCGGGGAAGACCGTTGCCGAGTGGATCGTCGATGGCCAACCAGAATGGGATGTGTCGTCGATGAGTCTGAGCCGGTTCTCGGCTCAACACAATAGCCCCCGCTACGTGCGAGAGCGGGTGCTCGAGGCCTACTCCCGTTACTACGAGATCATCTATCCAAACGAGCAAAGAACGTCCGCGCGCCCGCTGAGGAAGTCTTCTTGTTACGAGCGACTGTCATGGCTCGACGCGTCGTTCGGAGAGAAGGCGGGCTGGGAGCGAGCGAACTGGTTCTCCAGTAACGAGTCCGCCGGCGACGAGTTGCTGAGGCCGCACGGATGGGCGGGACGATTCTGGTCGCCCGCCATCGGGGCCGAGCATCGCGCCTGCCGGGAATCGGCGGCGCTGTTCGATCAGTCCTCGTTCGCCAAGATCGAGGTGTCCGGGGCCGGAGCAGCGAGCTTGTTGGAGCAACTGTGCGCCAACCGAGTGGATCGCGCCGACGGCTCTGTCACCTATACGCAGATGCTCAACGAGCGCGGCGGGATCGAGAGCGACTTCACGGTCACAAAGCTCGGCCCCCAGCTCTTTCGCATAGTCACGGGGACTGCGTTCGGCGGCCACGACCTCGTTTGGATTCGCAAGTACGCGCCTGAAGACTCGTCGGTAAAGCTCGAAGACGTGACCTCGCGCTACGCCTGCCTGGGGCTGTGGGGCCCTCAGGCGCGCACGATCCTGCAAACCCTGTGCGACGACGATCTCTCGAACGAAGGCCTCCCCTTCTTGAGCGCGCGTTCGATCGCGGTCGGGTGGGTGCCTTGCTTGGCACTGCGAGTCACATACGTGGGAGAGCTCGGGTGGGAGCTGTACTGCCCCACCGAGTTCGGCGGAGCGTTGTGGGATGTCCTGTGGGACGCGGGCCGCGAACATGGGTTGGTTCCCGGCGGGTATCGCGCCATCGAATCGCTGAGACTCGAGAAGGGGTACCGCGCTTGGGGCACCGACATCACTCCCGACGACAACCCATGGGAGGCGGGCCTGGGGTTCGCGGTCAAGCTCGACAAGGAGTATTTCATCGGCAAGGACGCGTTGGTAGCCGCTAAAGGTCAGACAACACGCAAGCTCGTCTGTCTCGTGCTCGACGATCCACTAAGTGCGGCGACCGGCTCGGAGCCCGTGCGCATAGACGGGGCCATAGCCGGCCGCGTCACCTCGGGAGGCTACGGATACACCGTCGAGCGTTCGATCGCCTATGCCTACGTTTCCTCCGATCGGGCCGAGCAGGGCCGACGAGTCGAGGTGTCCATGTTCGGCCACTGGGTGGGGGCCGAGATCGCCTCCGAGCCTCTCTACGATCCCAAGGGTCTCCGGATCAAGTCGTGACGTGCAGCTGAACCCGCCCCCCAGCCCGCCCCTGACGTCCCCAAAGAAGGTGGTCAAACGTCCTCGGTCCGCTTTTCACCACCGTTTTGGGGGGTCAAACGTCCTCGGTCCGCGTTCGTCGCCCTCGGTCGATAGTCGGAGGCCGCTACTCGCCCTTGGGAAACGGCAGGGCGATGGAGTCGGCC